>CABRZA010000144.1 GCA_902475285.1 uncultured Porphyromonadaceae bacterium | reverse complement strand
GTCGGCATAAAACCGCATAAATATTTGTTGCCGTTTCTTAAATAATGCAAAAGGCGACGCTTTCATATGCTCTTCGGGGCTTTAAGCCTGTATCCGCGCCCGAAATATACGCGCAGCAGAATGCGCTGATAAAATATAAAACTGCCGGGCGTGATGTTGAAGTCGAGTTCGGCACGGAGGTCGACAAAGCGGTTGCGGAGCACGGAAAAATCGACTTCCGTGCGGTTGTACAGCCGCTGCTGATAAAAGGGCTCGCCCTGATACAGTTCCGAGCCGAGCATACGATAGCTCGGAAACAACCTTCCGCCGGCATAGAAATTATTGCGCAGGCCGAAGCGCCGCCATGCGGCCTTCACCTCGAACCATACACCCGCCGGCGAGCGCCAACGGCCCACGGCTCGGTTTCGTTCCACCGTCATTGCCATGCCCAGGCGCACCCCGAGGGTGTCGACGGGCACGATACCCGTAAGATTGACAGAGGCATAGGGCGCGGCGGTGAAATTGTCGACGATGTGCATGTCGTCGGGCGCGTTCTTGGTGAGCGCGAGATGATTCATAGCGCCGAAGACTCCTGCACTGACACGGCCGTCGCGGGGTGTCCATCGCCCGTGGGCAACGATGCTGAACGACTCGCGGCGGGTTTCTGTCTGCCGCTGGCGCCAGTCGAGATACACTTCGGCAAACGAAAGCCCTCGGCGGTATTGTAGGAGCGCGCCGCGGATGTTGTCTTGAAAATACGTAAGCGAGTCGCACCACATGAACGACGGCAGCTGCTCCATGAGCTGACTGCGGGGAAATACGCCCACCGAACCGCTCCAGTGCTGCCCGTCGTGGCGGTAATACAACGTCGGACGGAAGCGTCGTCCGTTCCAATCGTAGCCCACGGGCTCGATCCACACGCCTCCGCCGCCGAAACGGTCGGACCCGTTGAGATTGAGCCCTATCTCCGGTTTGAGTTTGGTGAAGAAAATCGTCTCGGCGCGCGTATTGTCGTTGTTGCCCTCGCGGTTGTCGAAAACCGCATCCAATTCGATATTCCACGTAAACTCCTGTGTGGCGGCCGGCAGCGCGCACACCGCAATCATCAAAAAGAGTAAGATTTTCCTCGCCATTATCTTAGGGAATAATAAATAAAACGACAAAGCCCACCCTGCCGACAATTTTCACTACTGTCGGCAGAGCGGACCATGCTGTCTCGCACATACCTTCTGACGAAGGCAAGTTTCAATTTCTTAGCCCTTTACGCGGCTGATGTAGGAGCCGTCGCGGGTGTCGACCTCAATGAGGTCGCCTTCGTTGACGAAGAGGGGCACACGTATTTCGGCACCGGTTTCGAGGGTGGCGGGCTTGAGGGTGTTGGTAGCGGTATCGCCCTTGATGCCGGGCTCGGTGTAGGTGACTTTGAGAACGGTCTTTACGGGCATCTCGGCGTAGAGCACGGTTTCGGTGCTGGCGTCGGTCACAACCTCCACGGCGTCGCCTTCCTTCATGTAGGGTGCGCCGGTGACGAGCTCCTTGCTGATGGGTATCTGCTCGAAGGTTTCGTTGTTCATGAAGATGTCGTCTTCACCCTCGGTATAGAGATACTGGAAGGGGCGGCGCTCAACGCGCACGTCTTCGAGCTTCTCGCCGATGTTGAATCGACGCTCGAGCACGCGGCCGTCGACCACGTCTTTGAGTTTGGTGCGCATGAAGGTGTTGCCTTTGCCGGGCTTCACATGGAGGAACTCCACGCAGAAGTAGAGGCGGCCGTCCATGCGGATGCAGGTGCCGTTCTTAATGTCTTGTGCGTTAATCATATATGATTGCGTTATAGGGTAATTATGTTCTTATTATATCCAGCGGGTGTAGGCGAAGTCCTGACGGTGGGGCAGGTCGGCGTTCTTGGGATAGAGACGGAAGCCGTAGCGGAATACGCCGGCGTCGCGGACCTTCGTGGTGAGCTCGTAGGTAACCACGTTGCCCTCCTGCTTCACCACCTTGAACTGCTCGGTGCGCGAGAGGTGCTCGCCGCCGTTCTCCTGGCGGTATACCACCATTTCCAGACCGAGGTCGCGGCCTATGCCGTTGGTGTCGACCACAACTTCAACATGGAAGGGGTCGCCGGCAAGCGAGGTGTTGAGCTCGCCGCTGTGGCGCACTTCGAGCACCTTGATGCCGTCCCATGCGCGGGCAACCGATTCCTTCCACTCGACAATCGACTTGGCCAGGGCGAAGCGGTCGGCGGTGAGACGCTTTGTGCGTGCTGCCTCGGGGTCGTAGAAGCGGGCGATGTAGTCGTCGATCATGCGCTTCATGGTGAAGTGGGGCGCGATGTCGCCGATGGAGCCCTTGATATACTGTATCCAGCGGGGCGAGTAGCCGGCGGAGTTCTTCTCGAAGTAGAGGGGTATGATCTCGTTTTCGAGCATGGAGTAGATGGTGGCTGCGTCGAGCTTGTCCTGCTGGCTCTGGTCGGTGTAGGTGCGCTTGTCGGTGAGTGCCCAGCCGGCATGCTCGTTGAAGCGGTAGCCTTCGTACCACCAGCCGTCGAGCACGGAGAAGTTGAGCACGCCGTTCATCTCGGCCTTCTCGCCCGATGTGCCGGAAGCCTCGAGAGGACGTGTGGGAGTGTTGAGCCAGATGTCGACACCGGTGACGAGGCGCTTGGCCACGATCATGTTGTAGTCTTCGAGGAAGATAATCTTGCCCAGGAACTGGGGCATGCGGCTAATCTCGACGATGCGCTTGATGAGGCCCTGGCCGGCGCCGTCGGCGGGGTGTGCCTTGCCGGCGAAGATGAACTGCACGGGGAACTGCTCGTTGTTGACGATCTTGGCCAGACGGTCGAGGTCGGTGAAGAGCAGGTGCGCGCGCTTATATGTGGCGAAGCGGCGTGCGAAGCCTATGATGAGGGCTTTGGGGTTGATGCGGTCCACGATGTTGACCACAGCCGAGGGGTCGCCCTGATTGGCGAGCCACTTCTCCTTGAAGTCGCGGCGGAGGAAGTTGATGAACTTGTTTTTGAGGGCGACGCGCATGTCCCATATCATCTGGTCGGGCACCTCGAAGATACCCTTCCAGGCCTCGGGGTCGCTCTGGCGCTCGAACACCTGCGGGCCGAGCTGGTTCCAGTAGAATTCCTTCCACTCGGAAGCGGCCCAAGTAGGCATGTGCACGCCGTTGGTGACGTATCCTACGTGGCTTTCTTCCCAGGAGTAACCCTTCCATATGCCGGCGAACATCTTCTTCGACACCTCGCCGTGGAGCCAGCTCACGCCGTTTGCTTCCTGGCAGGTGTTGAGGGCGAAGACGCTCATCGAGAAGCGCTCGTTGGTGTCGGGGTTCTCGCGGCCCATGTTCATGAGGTCGCTCCAGCTAATGCCGAGCTTGGCGGGGTACTCGCCCATGTACTTGCCGAAGAGGCTCTCGTCGAAGTAGTCGTGGCCGGCGGGCACGGGGGTGTGCACAGTGTAGAGACCCGAAGCACGCACGAGCTCGAGGGCAACGTTGAAGTCGACGCCCTTTTCCTGCACGTATTCCACAAGGCGCTGGAGGTTGAGCAGGGCTGCGTGGCCTTCGTTGCAGTGATAGAGGGTGGTGTTGATGCCGAGCTTGCGGAGCATGATGATACCGCCGATGCCGAGGAGATATTCCTGCTTGATGCGGTTCTCCCAGTCGCCGCCGTAGAGCTGGTGTGTGATCTGGCGGTCGAACTCGGAGTTCATGTCGAAGTCGGTGTCCATGAGGTAGAGCTTCATGCGGCCCACGTTCACGCGCCAGATGTGGCTGTAAACGATGCGGCCGGGATAGGGCACCTCAACGAGCATGGGGCGGCCTTCCTTGTCCATCACCTGCTCGATGGGGAGCTGGTTGAAGTTCTGGGGTTCGTACTTGGCTATCTGCTGGCCGTCGACGCTGAGGGTCTGGGTGAAGTAGCCGAAGCGGTAGAGGAAGCCGACGGCGGTCATGTCGACGCAGCTGTCGGAAGCCTCCTTTATATAGTCGCCGGCGAGCACGCCGAGGCCGCCGGAATAGATTTTGAGGCAGTTGCAGAGGCCGTATTCCATCGAGAAGTAGGATACGGAGGGTACGTCGGTGCGCATGGGCTTGGCCATATACGCCTTGAAGTCGGCGTATACGCCGTTGATCTGGGCCATGAGGGCCTCGTCGGCCATGATTTCACCGATACGTTCGGATGAGAGCTGTTGCAGGAGCATTACAGGATTTTCGCCCGTGGCGCGCCAGAGGTCGGGGTTAAGCGTACGGAAGAGGGTCTTGGCCTCGCTGTTCCATACCCACCATAGGTTTTTTGCCAGTTCGTCGAGGGGCTTGAGCTGATGGGGCAGCTCGGCCTTGACGGTAATGTCGCGCCACACGGGAGCGTTGGTATTGCTGACGGATAATTTCATATAATTTATAATGAGTTATTCTATTGTCTAATTCGGGTAAGTGTGATATTCTTATTTTTGCTGACGGATGTCGCGGGCGGTGAGGGCGTCGCAGTAGGCGCTGTCGTAGAAGGGCATGAACTCGGTCCAGCGCGCACGGGCGGCCGTGGCGCGGGCGGCGTCGCGGATTCCGGCCATGGCGGGGGCGTCGGCGGCGCAGAGGGAGCGGATGTCGGAGGCTATGCGCGCCACCGCGTCGGCGTAGTTGCCGTCGGTGCGCTCCACTACGTCGACGCCGCTGTCGGCGAAGCCGGCCGAGCAGTTTTCGAGCACCCACATGCCGAAGCCTGCAAGGGTGGTGGTCACCGTGGGCACGCCGAAAGCAACGCTTTCGAGCGGAGTGTAGCCCCAAGGCTCGTAGTAGGATGCGAAGACGGTGGCGTCGAGGCCGGGGAGAAGGTCGTAGTATGCCATGTTGAAGATGCCGTCGTCGCCGGTGAGATAGCAGGGCACGTAGATTACGCTTACGGCCGATGCTGCGTCGTTGGCGAAGGCGAGCTCATGAAGTCGGCGGTTCACCGGGTCGTCGGAGTAATTGTTGAGCCGGTGGGTTATTACGGGGTCGGAGAGCCGGGTGGCGGTATCGCTGCCGAGGTTGCCGGCGAGGTCGGCGCGGGGGCCGGCGCACCATGCGGGCACCATGACGAATGCGAGCACGCGGCGCGCGGGAGCGTCGGCGCGGAGGGAGGCCATGGCGTCGAGGAACACGTCGAGGCCTTTGTTGCGGTATTCGCAACGGCCCGACGTGGCCAGAATGAAGGTATCGTCGGCGTAGTCAACGCCGGTGAGGGCGCGTGCCACGCCGAGCATGCGTTCGCGCGCGGCGGCGCGTGCGGCGGCATATCGTGTCTTGGCCGGCACGAAAGTGGGTTCGAAGCCGTTGGGCGTCACCGTGGGACGGCGTCCGAGGAGCTGCTCGGCCTCGCGGGCGGTCACGTCGCTGACGGTGGTGAAGCTGTCGGCGTTCCAGGCGGCGGCGCGTTCGAGCGAGTGCTTGCTCTGCATGTTGAGCTCGGCGGCCATCAGGTTGCCGTCGTAGGCGGAAAGATAGTCGTAGAGGGGTTTACCGTTGCCGCATATGCTGCGGCCTATGCTTGTGGCATGGGTGGTGAACACGGTTGCAGCCTCGGGAAGGTCGGCTTTGAGTGTGAGAAGGCCCATGGCGGTGGTCCACTCGTCGAAGTGTGCCACAACCTTGCGCGGGTCGGTGCCCGAGGCCTTCACGATGGCTTTTATTACCTCGGCGGCGGCACGGGCGAAGGCGCAGCCCTCGTCGTAGTCGCCGTAGGCATGCAGCGAGTCGACGCCGTACAGTTCCCACATCCGGCCGTATGCGGCGTCCTTCGAGGCATACATGCCGTCGAATTTCACAAGAAGTGCTATCGGTTTGCCCGGAATGTTCCAACGGCCTACACGGACGTCGACCCCTTCGGGTAAAAGGGCCTTGCGCATCAGACTTTTAAGCAGGCGCGGTGACTCCGCAAAATAGGGCGACGGATTCTCGGCCGACCATACGTCGGGACCTATAAATATCAGTTTGTCGCCAAATTGCTCTTTGAGCGTTTTTGCTTTTGTGGAAAGAACGGTGTATATGCCACCTATTTTATTGCAAACTTCCCAACTTGTTTCAAAAAGCAAATCTATCTCAGCTGTGCAATTATCCATTTTGAATTAATTTCCGTTTTGAGGTGCAAAGG
>CABRZA010000143.1 GCA_902475285.1 uncultured Porphyromonadaceae bacterium | reverse complement strand
GCGCGACTCTCGTCGATATCGCACTAATGTTCAAATACATGTGACATACTTGCCACTAATAGACTTGGAGGTTTTGCAACACCCTCCTACTTCATGGCTATGCCTTTAAGTTAGTGACATTGCAATATATTGAGGCCGCCCAGGCTGCACATACTCCAACGCGCCAAACCGATCGCCATGAAGTAGGGGCGCAATATATTGCGCCCCAATGCTGTTGACTATAAAGGCACGGCCAACGGCCGCGCCAAAAAGCCGCATAGCGGCTACAATTTTGTAGGCACGGGCGTAAGCCCGTGTAAATCAACCACAAAGCGGAGCAAGCCGCGTCAGCGGCGACATTTTTATCCGAGTGGGTGTAAGCCCACTCGCATACGGGATATTCCCCGTCACTCAATAATGCGGCGACGATTCCGGAGCCTCGGGCCGCAGATTGTAATGGTTGCGCAGCTCCTCAAACGCCGTCGGGTTGGCTTTGAGTGCCTGGTTGTCCACCTGCGGGTCGTAGGTCGAGCGGATGGCCTCGATGCTCACCGTCTGCGCCGGTGCCGGCGGAAGAGGCTCGCGCAGCGTCACGCGGGGCGTCATGAAGAAAGTCGTCACCGCGTCCACCGCAACCTGCGACGCGCGAACCTTGCCCTCGCGCGAGTAGCCCGCAATGTGCGGCGTGGCGATGTCGGCAAGCTCCAGAAGCTCGCGGTCGATGGCGGGCTCATTCTCCCAGCAGTCGATTACCAGACCCCCCACGAGACCCGCCCTACGGGCATCAACGACGGCACGCGTGTCGAACACCGGGCCGCGGGCCGAGTTGATTATTATGGGCGCGCGGCGGCACCGGGCGAAGAAGGCCGCGTCGGCCATATGGTAGGTGGGGTGGCCGCCATCGCGCGTGAGTGGTGTGTGGAAGGTGATGATGTCGGCCTCGCGGGCTACGGTGTCGAGGTCGACCCACTGCTCGCCCCCCTCTGCCTCCTGGCGGGGAGGGTCGCAGAGCAGCACGCGCATGCCGAAGGCCTTGGCCCAGCGCTCCACTATGCTCCCCACGTGCCCAACGCCCACTATGCCCAGGGTGTAGCGCGTGAGCGGGCGGTTGATGAGTTCAAGTATCGTGGCGAACACATACTGCGCCACCGCCGGAGCGTTGCACCCCGGCGCGTTCACCACCGTTATCGAGCGCGAGGCGCAGTAGTCGGCGTCGATATGGTCGGTGCCTATCGTAGCCGTGGCTATGAGCTTCACGTCGCTCTTGGCAAGAAGCTCCGCGTTGCAGCGCGTGCGCGTGCGTATCACAAGGCCGTCGCAGTCGCGGCAAGCCTTGGCCGTGATTTCCTCGGGAGCGAGGTAACGCACTGTGGCATAGGGGTCGAGCAGACCGGCCACATAAGGTATGTTTTTCTCTATTATGAGCCTTATATTACTGTTTGGCATACGAAGATTGCCGCGTAGACGGCTATGAGGGTGTATACGGCGATGAAAGTTCGGTCGCCGCGATGGTTGGAAAAGTAGTGCGATATCTCCATGGCTGCCAGGAAGTTGAGCAGCGGGATATAGGATACGATGTTGCGGTAGTCGGCGCACATGCCGGCTATGGTGGCCAGCTGCACCACGCTGAACGTGCCGCTCACCGCCCGCGCCCGCGCGTTGTAGGCTATGGTCTTGAACATGTTGAGCGCGAACGCCAGCACGGTGGCCAGGGAGGTGAAGGCTACCGTGAGAACGAGCATGAGCGATTCGCCCGGGTCAATCGACGCGAAGACGCTCACCGTGTGAGGCATGTGGAGGTCGCCGGGGTCGACTATGCCGTAGCCCAGCAGCAGAATCCACGGCGTCACGGTGCCCATGAAGGCTGCCGCCAGCGTGCGGCTCCCCAGCACGCGCATCTGCGCGCAGACCACTAAGAATACCGGCAGGTAGAGTATGTAGCAGTACTGCGTGGCGGCCAGCGCCGACAGGATGAGGAAGATGAGGAACACGCGCCGTCCGGCGTCGGGGCTGCGGTATACGCTGAATGCCAGCATCAGGCACACGGCCACGGCCACGGCGAGGATGCTCCCCGTGTAGAGCTGCGTGCAGCAGTCGGGCGTGGCGGTCTGCATGGCCGCGAAGAGCGCCACGAAGAGCGATGTCTGAGAGCGGAATACGTTGAACACCCGCATCATGGCCAGCATCATGGCCAGCACGGCGGTGGTGCATACGGCCGACAGAACGAAGGAGAGCGTGGGCCACCCTATCCATTCGTTGGCCGACGGCAGCGCTATGCCCTTGTCGCCCGGCATGGCCTCGGTATGGCCGGTGGCGAAATAGAAGGTGGCGGCGGCCAAAGCGGCGGCGGCAACGGCCACGCCGAAGCCCTGCGAGTGGAGGGCGCGGGTGAGGTGGGAGGTGTTCACGGGGCGGAGGGTCAGTATTTCAGCAGGTCGCGGCCTATGTCGGAGCGGCACCGCATGCCTTCGAAGGCTATGCCCCGCAGGGCGGCGTAGCTCATGGCGGAGGCCGAGGCGATGTCGTCGGCGAGGTTTACGGCGGCAAGCACGCGGCCGCCGGAGGTGACGGTGCGTCCCTGCTCGTCGAGGGCCGTACCGGCGTGGAACACTATGCCTTCCGCTGTGTCGAGACCGCTGATTTCAAAGCCCTTGGCGTAGCTGCCCGGGTAGCCGCCGCTCACGGCCATCACGGCCACGGCGGTGCGGGGGTCGACGCCGAGCACCGAGTCGCCCAGCTCGCCCTTGGCGGCGCCGTAGAGCACGGGCAGGAGGTCGGAGGCGATGCGCGGCATCACGGCCTCGGTTTCGGGGTCGCCCATGCGCACGTTGTACTCTATCACCTTGGGCTCGCCACCGCAGTTGATGAGGCCGAAGAATATGAATCCGCGGTAGTCGATGCCCTCGGCGCGGAGGCCGTCGAGGGTCGGGCGGATGATGCGCTCGGTCACCTTGGCCATGAAGGCCTCGTCGGCGAAGGGTACGGGCGATACCGAGCCCATGCCGCCGGTGTTGGGGCCGCCGTCGGCGTCGAAGGCGCGCTTGTAGTCCTTGGCCACGGGGAGCAGACGGTAGTCGCCCGTGCCGTCGGTGATTACGAACACCGAGCACTCTATGCCGCTGAGGAACTCCTCGATTACCACCTTGGCCGACGCGTTGCCGAACTGGCCGGCGAGCATCTCGTCGAGGGCCGCCGTGGCTTCGTCGAGGGTGTCGACGATAATCACGCCCTTGCCGGCGGCCAGACCGTCGGCTTTGAGCACATAGGGTGCCTGCTGTGCTGCCAGGAAGGCGCGGGCCTCGGCCACATTGGCTGCCGTGGCGGTGAAGTGCGCCGCCGTGGGTATGCCGTGGCGCGCCATGAAGTCCTTGGCGAAGTCCTTGCTGCCTTCGAGGCGCGCGCCGTCGGCGCCGGGGCCAACCACGGGCACGCCGGGGCAGTGCTCGGCCAGGTATTCGCGCAGGCCGGCCACCAGCGGGTCCTCGTTGCCGGCCACCACGAGGTCGATGCCGTGGGTCTTTACGGCGTCGGCCACGGCGGCGAAGTCGAGGGGCTTCACGGCGAGGTTGGTGCCGCAGGCTGCCGTGCCGGCATTGCCGGGAGCTATGAAGAGGCGGCCGAGAAGGGGGCTTTGCGCTAATTTCCAGGCTATGGCGGCTTCGCGGCCGCCGCTGCCGAGGAGGAGCACGTTGAGATTGGAGGGCGTGGTCATGGGAGGGTGTATGGGGTTATTCTTCGTTGTTGTCGGTCTTGGGTTTGCGCGCGCGCCAGGTGGGGCGGCGGAGTACGATTTCGCCTTCGGCGGGGAGCGACGGCTGGCGGCCTACGCTTATGGGGCGGCGTCCGCCCTTGATTTCGATGCCGCCCTCGCGCTCCTCGCGGCCTCTTGCGGGGCGCTCGTCACGCCCGAAGCGGCGGTCGGCAGGGCGTGAGTCGCGGTCGAAGCGGCGGTCCTTGCCGTGCTCGCCGCGGTCCTTGCCGGGGCGCTCGTCGCGGCCGAAGCGGCGCGGTGCTCCGCCTTTGGCCGTGCGCTCGAAGCGACGCTCGCGGCGCTCGCGCGAGGTTTCGGAGTAATCGTTGTCGGAGTCGAAGTCGCGGCGCGGACGGCGCTCCTTGTCGCGGCGGTCTTTGTTGAAGGGCCGCTCAGGGCCGTCGGCGCGGCGCTTGGCCGCCGGCGCGGGCTTCTCGGCCTTGATGCGGCCGCCGGCGGCGCGGAAGTCGTTCTTCTTGCCGTCGAAAATCACATACTCGCGCAGCTGGCAGTCGAGGCCGCCGTTGTTGACTGCTAACTTCTGCGACGGCGCGAGGCCTATCTGGCGGAAGTGCTCCTCGTCGAAGCCTATTATCCAGGCGGTGTAGCCCGTGAACACGCGCTTGAGCTTGGTGCCGAGGGTGTGGTAGAGCTCGCGGATGTTTTCGTCGCCTATGCGTCGGCCGTAGGGAGGGTTGGTCACGAGCAGGCCTGCGGGCTGGGGCGCTTCGGTCCAGTCGGCAATGTCGCGGCGCTCGAAGGTGATGAAGCGCTCCACGCCGGCGCTGCGGGCGTTGGTGCGGGCTATCTCTATGGCGGGCACGAGGATGTCGGCGGCCACGATGGGGCAGGCGGGGTCGTGCTCGGCGGAGTCGTCGTTGTAGATTTCGGCCATGAGGTCGGCGTCGAAGTCGCGCCAGTTCTCGAAGGCATAGTGCTGGCGGTACATGCCGGGCTTGATGCCGGCTGCTATCATGGCGGCCTCGATGGCGAAGGTGCCCGAGCCGCACATGGGGTCGACGAATGGCTTGCTGCCGTCGTAGCCGGCCAGGAGGAGTATGCCTGCGGCGAGGACTTCGCTTATGGGAGCCTCGGTCTGTGCCTTGCGCCAGCCGCGGCGGTGCAGCGACTCGCCCGACGAGTCGAGCGACAGCGTGACGCGGCGTCCCGACACATGGACGTTGATGAAGAAGTCGGGGTTCTCGACGCTCACGCGGGGGCGGCGTGTGCCGTCGCTGTGGTCGCGGAACCAGTCGACCACGGCGTCCTTCACTCGGTAGGTCACATACTGCGAGTTGCGGAACTCGTTGCTGTTCACCGTCGAGTCGATGGCAAAGGTGTTGTTGATGTCGAGAATCGAGCTCCAGTCGAAGGTCTTTGCCATGGCGTAGAGCTCGTCGGCATCGCCGGCGTCGAAGGAGAAGAACGGTTTGAGGATGCGCAGCGCGGTGCGGCAGCACATGTTCGCCTTATAGAGAGTGGCCAGGTCGCCGTCGAAGCTCACCATGCGTATGCCCTGCTCGATATTTTGGGCACCGATGCCTTGGAGTTCGCCGGCCAGTACGCCTTCCAGACCTTGGAAAGTCTTGGCCACCATAGGGAATATAGTATTCATCTTTGTCAATGTTTTCCGCTGCAAAATTAGCCAAAAATTCCCGAACGGCCAAGCCCCCGCCGCGCCCGCCTGAAAAATCCCACCCCGACCCACACAGCCCTATTAACTTTGGACTCGATCATACCGGGATGGGGTCTCGCACGGAGTGCACGGAGACACGGAGGCCTTGCTGCCGGAAATTATCACGCAGAGGCGCGGAGGACACAGAGGCCTCGCGTTGGAGCGCAAGGTGAAGAAAATTTTCTCCGCGCCCTCTGCGCCTTTGCGTGAGATTGTTGGGGTGGATGGAGGGCTCCGTGGCTTCGTGGGCTCCGTGCGAGGTTTTTCTGGCTGCGGGAATGGCTTGCGGAGGGGATTTAGAGGGGGAGGGAGTATAGTTTGTGGAGTTTCAGGGGGTGGGTGTCGGGGAGGGCGGGGTGTGGGAAGGTGCCTTCGAAGGTCATGCCGATGCGTAGCATTACATTCTCGGAGGGGGTGTTAGGCATGGCGGTGAAGGAATATAGTCGGGGGCAGAGGCGTTTTGCGCGGGCGTAGGCTATGCATGCGTTTGCTGCTTCGGTGGCATAACCTTTGTGCCAGTATCTGTTGGAGAGGCGCCAGCCTATTTCCCAATTGGGTGAGAATGGTGCGTCGAAAGCAAAGCGATGGAAGCCGACATAGCCTATGAACTCTTCGGTATCCTTAATCTCGACGGCATACAGTCCGAAGCCCGTTGCGTCGAATTCGGCATTGATTCGGTCGATGAAGGCATTCGATTCTTCGGCGGAGAGCGGCGCGGGGAAATATTTCATGACCTCGGGATTGCTGTTCATTTCGGCAAAAGCCGCTTTGTCGCTGTCTTTCCATGAACGCAGAATAAGTCGTTCGGTTTCAATGTATACTGTTGCCATATTGCAAGTAAGGGTCATTCTTTTGCGGGGTTGTCGTGACGGCTTGCGCGGAGGATTTTTGAGGGGTGGAGGGGGTGAAAAATCCGC
>CABRZA010000142.1 GCA_902475285.1 uncultured Porphyromonadaceae bacterium | reverse complement strand
TTTCGGAAAATATATTGGTCGATAACTCTCCCGATTTTGCCCTTTTGAAAGCAAATCCGCCCGACAAACGGATTTCGGGCGGACAAGATTTTTTTATTGCGGCTGCGTTATTTTTCGCGATACTGCGGCAGAAGCGGCACTGGGAAACGCGAGAAAAGCGTCTGCACGGCCTCGGCGATTCCTTTTAGATTGCGGAACTGCGACTGTCCGTTTTGAAGTATGGTGGCAACCGAGGCCGAATAGAGAGGTGTCTTCGTGTCGATGTTCACAAAGTCCATAGTCAGGACGCCCTCCTTGTAGATACCGGTTATCACTTGCGCGTTGGCATAATAGTTGGCCCAGTAATTATAGCGCGGATACATGAAGTAGGGATAGTAGCCGTTGTAGTATGGGCCGGCGTAAGGCATGTAGCCCGGAGGGATGGCGGGCTCCGTTTCGATTTCGCGATGCACGGTAAGGCCGATATTGATGAGCAGCGGCGATGTGGCGCTCTCGGTTAAGCCGCGTTCGAGCATCTGCTCGCGTATGGCGGCGGCAATGTTGCAGTAGGTCACCAGCTCCATGCCGGGCGGAAGCTGGCCGTCGGCGGGGCTGACGATGCGGAAAGTTTTGTAGTCGGTGAGTTGGGCATCGTTGTAGGTCTCGCTGTTCACCAACGAGAACGGGCTGCACGACGCGAAAAGCACTACCGCCAGGAGAAGTCCGAAAATCTTTTTCATACGGCTGAAACGTTTGATTATATAGTCTAAACACGTCGTTTTTGCCTCTGTTCAGTGCTTCCGGCGCTTTTTACACACAACTTTAATCATTATTAACCATCACCACACTTCACGAGACGATAAAAAACGCTATTTTTGGCCACTGAAACAATCAATACCTATGCCCTAAACCATATACATGGAAGAAATTCAGGAAATATTCGCCCACTATCTCGACCAGACATCGAGCCTCGACATGGCCGAAGCCGAATTCAGGCGCGCTCTCGTCGACGATCCCGAACTACGTCGACAATACCGCCAGTACTGCCGCGACAACGGCACCTCCGAACGAAACGGCTTCACCGAATATGCCGAAACCTATCTCGATGACCAAAACCGCGTGTGGGATTCACTCAACGACTACGACGAAATAGAATGACTCCTTCTGCATTCAGCCTCCCTGCCGAATGGCATCCCTCGCGGGCAGTTATAATAGCCTGGCCGCACGCCGGCACCGACTGGGCGCCGATTCTCGGCGACGTCCGCGCCACATACGCACATCTCATATGCGAACTGTCGAAACTCGCCGAGGTAATCGTTCTCTCGCACGAACCGATAGGTGAAGAATACATTCTCCCCGCCACCCGCCGTGAGCGAGTCAGAGTGGTGGACTATCTTACAAACGACACATGGGCACGCGACTACGGGCCCGTGACTCTCCTGCCCTCCTCGCCCGAGGGGCGCCCGCTGCACCTCGACTTCTGCTTCAACGGCTGGGGCATGAAGTTTGCCGCCTGCCGCGACAATCTTGCCACGACGCATCTGGCCGCCTGCGGCCTCCTCGACGGCGACATAGCCAACCACCGCGACATGGTGCTCGAAGGCGGCTCTATCGACTCCGACGGCTGCGGCACCGTTCTCACCACCGCCCAGTGCCTGCTCGCGCCAAACCGCAACGACACCCTCGACCGCGACGCCATCGACGCCGAACTGCGCCGGCGCCTCGGCGCGCGCCGCATCCTGTGGCTCGAACACGGCGCCCTCGCCGGCGACGACACCGACGGCCACGTCGATACCATCGTGCGCTTCCTCCCGCCCTCCGACCCCGGCGCCGAACCCGACACCATAGCCTTCGCCGCCACCGACGACACCTCCGACGCCAACTACGCCGAGCTCCAGGCGCTCCGCGCCGAGCTCGAGGCCCTGCGGCGCCCCGACGGCACGCACTACCGCCTCGTGCCCCTGATGCAGCCGCGCCCTGAAACCGACGACGACGGCATGCAGCTGCCGGCCACCTACGCCAACTTCCTTATAGTAAACGGCGCCATCCTCCTGCCCACCTATCGCCAGCCCGACCGCGACGCAGCCGCCGCCGAAGCCCTCCGCCGCGCATGCCCCTCCTATACCGTAGTCCCCGTCGACTGCCGCACCCTCATAGAGCAGCACGGCTCCCTCCACTGCGCCACCATGCAGCTCCCGGCAATTTAGTTTGTTTTGCCAACATCGAGAGCTGACTCCTGCAAGCCAATTCCCTATGGGTTCGGCTTGCAGAAGTCAGCTCGATTTTTGTCGTTTCCCTACTCCCAGGGGAAGCGGTCTACTCTGATGAAGGTTTGGTAGTCGTCTTCGTCGATGTCGTAGAGGAGGGCTTTTTCGGGAGTGAGGCTGAGGATTTTCAGGGTGTAGCGGTCGCTGCCGGCGTCCTCGCTCTCAATGATGGTGAGGATGCCGCCGGCCACATTCCACGTCACGGTGCAGTAGTCTTCCACTTGGCCGGTTTCGGCCGACCAATCGTAGAAATCGCCGGTGTGGTCGGCATGAAACCAATAGCCTTCTGTGTGGCCTTCACTTCGCCAGCGGCCCATAATCACCATGTTGTAGTCGTCGGGAGGTGTAATCTCCGGCTCATCCTCGTCGCCTCCGCAGGAAGCAAGGCAGGCGGCAGCTCCGATGGCAAGTAGGATTAGCAATGCATAATGCAGTATTTTCGTTATCATATCAGCTGAAATAATAGTAGACTCTCATGTGGAGAAGCGGCGATTCAGTGGCCACGTATTTGAATCCGCTCACGTTGTAGCCGTGGCAGTCGCGGTCGGTGTTGGTGCGACCGAGCACTACGTAATCCGTTTTGTAGTCGTTGCGGTTCTTATAGAGTGCGGGCGCGCTGCCGTAGAAGCCCAGATACCAGTCGTAGACGGCATGCTCTACCGTTTCGTTGTGGCCGCCGGTGTAGACGGTTATGCACAGCACTTCGGTGGGCGTGCGTTGGTCGGTTTCGCTGCCCGAGCCTCCGCCGCCCCCGCTGAGGTTGGTGAAGGTGAATGTTTCACCGAAATTCGACAGCGTCATCTGATCGCCGGGGAACGACAGCTCATAATAGTTGCCGTAGACATAGGCAAAGTTTCCGCCGCTGATGTGAACGGCCGTGCAGTCGTCGCTCGTGAAGTACCAGCTGGCGCGCGTTTCCTCGATAGGTATTCCAATTCGTGTCTCCTCGAAAGTGCCGTTCTCGTCGAACAGAAACCAGAATGTTCCCGCAGGGGTATACGTGCTCCAGATTTTTCCGCAGAGTTTCTGTTTGGCGGTCGCGGAGTCGTTCCACTGGGGCTCGTCGTCGTCGCCGCCGCACGCCGTGAGGGCCGCCGACACACATATCACGCTGAGCAACAGAAGAGTTCGACAGATATATGTTTTCATCATAACAATTTAGTTTTTTTTGACTGCAAAAATACGGCGAAAGCGCAGCACAAAAAAATCGGCCGTGCCGCACTTTGCACCCAAGACGGACAAAAACGGCGCCAAACGGACGAAATTGAGAACTATCATGCCGATTTTTAGCAAATTCACTCCAGAACTTTTCAATATATTTCTTAACTTTGCTGCAAAAGCACACACGTCATCGACTTAACAGATGAAAAGCAAACTGAACTACCTTCCGATGCTGATTGCGGCGCTTGCGGCCCTCGGCATGTTTTCTTCGTGCCACAAGGCCGACACGGCCGACAGCGACTATCAGCTGTTGGGCGACCGCGTTTCGCAGCAAATCCTCGCCGGCCGGCCCGACAGCGCCGTGCCCCTGGTGCGCAGCGAGATACAGCGTGCCATTGCCCGGGGTGATTCCGACCACTACTACAACGCAATGCTGCAATTGGCTGTGGTTGACTACTATACGGCGCGTCCCGCCGAAATGATTGACCGCCTCGACTCCATCGAAAGCTATCTGGCGAAGTTTCCCCGCACTCGCGGCCGCATGCTCCTTAACGGCAAAATGAACACGCTCCGAGCAAGCTACTTCATGCGTTTCACATTCATGCCCGACTCCAACATCTTCTACTGCCGCCGGGCACTCGACTTCTTCGCCGACGTAAAGGAGCCCGAAATGGAATCGGACGCCTACCTCAACCTCGCCGAAGCTTACCGCAACAACGGCATGCTCGACATGGCCGCCGACTGCTACGGCCGCGCCATACAGATTGCCGACTCCGCCGGCTTCGACGACCGCATCAAGGCACCGCGATACGTAGGCATAGCGTCGGTCTACACCGACCTCATGGACTTCGACAGCAGCGAGCGCTGGTGGCGCCGCGCCGCCTCCACATGGGGCTGCATGGCGCCCGAAGACCGCTTCCACTACCTCAACAACCGAGGGCATGATTACTACATGCGCCACGACTACGACGAATCGCTGAAATACTTCCTGCGCCTTGACTCCCTGCTTGCCGACCAACCCGCCATGGTGTGGGAGCGTAACTTCGGCCGCGTGAATCTTGCCGATGTGTATCTTCGGCTGGGGAGCCCCGATAAGGCAAGCCGACTGCTCGACAGCGCCGAGCGATATTTCACCGAGGTGCAGCCCAACCCATATGTTCAGGACCAGCTGCGCGTGCTGCGCCTCCGTCAAGCCAACGCCCGCGGCCAATATGCCGCAGTCGCCGACATGCTTCGGCAATGGCCCGACGACGGCACCGGCGTGCGTCCCGAGCAGCGCTCGGAAATGATGGAATTCCTCAAAGACTATTACACCGGCACAGACCAGTGGCACAAAGCCTTCCTCGCCGAAACTCAGTATCGACAATACACCGACTCCCTGCGCAATCACGCCCTGCGCTTGAGCGCTTCCGAACGCCAGATGCGCTACCAACGCGACACAGCCCTCCAAGCGCTCAACAAAGACCTCGAAGCACACAAAAAAATCCTCTCGCGCAACTACATGCTCGGTGCCTTCGCCCTCGTGGTCATACTCCTGCTCATAACGGTGGTGATACTTCTGAAACGGATTTCGCAACATCGCGAGGATCAGCTCCTGCACCGCATCACAACCCTACGCCTCGAAAGCCTGCGGGCTCGCATCAACCCGCATTTCATCTACAACGTGCTGAACGACCAACTGCTCGGGCACGGGCAAGGCAAATCGTCAGGCATCGACCGACTCATTAGGTTGCTGCGCCGTCAGGCCGTGATGGCCGACCGACTGGTGGTACCCCTCAGCGACGAACTGCTCTTTATCGATGACTATGTGAGCCTCGAGGCCGACCGAAACGACCGACCGACTGCATGCGACTACTCAATAGCTCCCGACATCGACCCTGAGTCGGTGATGGTACCTTCGATGGCACTTCAGATTTTTGTGGAGAATGCCTTCAAGCACGGCTTTGCGCAACTGCCGCCCGACGCACCGCGAATATTGCGAATATCGGCCATCCGCGCCGGCGACAACTATGTGATAAGCGTGATGAACAATGCCGCGCCCGACGGCCGCCCCTCTTCGCAGTCCACAAGGCAAGGACTCAAAATTGTGGCCGGCACCATCGAAGCACTCAACGACAAGAAACGCGACAAAATCCGCTTCGACATCGAACCCTGGACCGACAATCCCCAACACTCCGGCTATTGCGCTTCGCTCATCATTCCCGTTGACTTCAATTTCAACATCCATGGAAAACAACATCACTAAGAAACTTGTGCTCATAGTCGACGACGATGCCAAGGCGCGCCGGGTACTTGCCGAACGGCTCCAAAAATACGATTGGGTGGAGGTTGTGGCAGAAGCCGAGGGTGTGGCCGACACTTTTTCCTCGACAGCCAGGCTTCAGCCCGACCTTATCTTTCTTGATGTCGAACTCCACGACCAGTCGGCTATCGATTTCCTCCCCGACCTTAAGCTTGTGTTGAAGCCCGGGTGCAGGATAGTGTTCTATTCCACTTACAGCAAATACATTATGCAGGCACTGCGGTCGGAAGCATTCGATTTTTTACTCAAACCTATCGACGACGCCGAGCTCGACCTGATAATGAACCGTTATATGACGGCTTCGTCGGAACTGACTCCGACCCCGGCAGCGTCGGAGCGTCTCGACATGGACGCCAAACGCCCGGGCGTACCCATTGGGATATCGGTAACATCAGTCACCAACGACCGCATAATACTCTTTCCGAAAGACATCGTATTCTTCCGATATGATGCCGCCCGTAAACTATGGACGGCCGTGTTGGCGACTATGAAGCACATCGTCCTGAAAAAGAATACCAAAGCCGAGACTATCCTTAACTATGGCCGTCAATTTGTGCGCACCCACAAAGGCTTCATAGTAAATATAGGATACGTAGCCATGATTTCGAACAATACATGCCGCCTTCTTCCT
>CABRZA010000141.1 GCA_902475285.1 uncultured Porphyromonadaceae bacterium | reverse complement strand
CCACCGCCTCAAGAACACGAAATTGACTGAGGGGGCTTGTCATACTCTAAAAGTAAGCCCAACGTCTGCCTTTCAAGATGTTGGACTCACTGATTTATGGTTTAGCGGACAGTAATAAAAGAAAGTAAAGCAGCAGACCGCCGACCTCGAGAAGAGCATGAACGACAGCTCCGTCAACAACGACCCTGCCTTCATCAATGCCCTGCGCCCTGTGGTGTTCCGAGCATATAAGGTCGACGGCGACTTCTTCGATCAGCCCCGCACCGTGGCCGAAATCGAGGAGAACATGAAGAAACTCGGGCGACGCATATTTGTTGAGCGCCTGCGTACGGGCGCCAGTATAGTCGACGACCCAGCGGCAACCGTCACTGTGTCGAAAGGCGACGAAGTAGTCCTCAGCGGACGACGTGAGTTTGTAATAGAAGACGAGAGTTGGATAGGACCCGAAGTAGCCGATGCCGAGCTTCTGAGCTATCCTGTGGAAAAAATTCCCGTCCTTCTGAGTAACAAGAAGTGCGACGGCCTCACCGTCGACGCCCTCCGTGCCATGCCCGAGATGCAGGGTGTGTCGATCGCGCACATTTCGCGCGCCGGACAGACCATCCCCGTCCTGGCCAAGACAGAGCTTTTCCGTGGCGATACCCTTACCATAGCCGGCCTCAAGCGCGAGGTCGACACCGCAGCCGCTACCATCGGCTATGCCGACCGTCCGGGCAATGTTACCGACATGGTCTTCGTCGGTCTCGGCATCTTCATTGGTGCGCTCATAGGTGCCATCACCATCCATCTCGGCGGAATTCCCGTGAGCCTCTCGACCTCCGGCGGTGCCCTTGTGGCAGGCTTGTTGCTGGGCTGGCTCCGTTCCAAGCACCCCACCTTCGGCTACATCCCCGAGTCGTCGGTCTGGCTGCTCAATAACCTCGGCCTCAATATGTTCATCGCCGTCATAGGCATCACCGCCGCTCCCACCTTCATAAGCGGTATTAAGGAAGCCGGTTGGATGCTTTTCGTGGCCGGTATCATAGCCACGACGGTACCTCTGTTGATAGCCGTATGGATGGGCGACAAAATATTCAAGTTCCACCCAGCCATCAACCTCGGATGCTGCGCCGGCAGCCGCACTACAACGGCGTCGCTCGGCGCCATACAGGACGCCATCGGTTCCTCGGTGCCCGCAATGGGCTACACCATAACATATGCCATCGGCAATACACTCCTTATCCTTATGGGTGTGGCCATAACACTTATATGCGCTTAAACAAATCAAACTCTTTGACATGGACCAGAATACCAATCCCCTGAGCCGCTCCTACGAGCAACGGCTCGACCAAATGAGCCCGTTCGAAATTAAGAACGAACTTATAAACCTGGCACAGGAAGACGCCCGCCGATCGTGTGCCACCTATCTCAATGCCGGCCGCGGCAACCCCAACTGGATTGCGGCCGACGCACGCGAATCGTTCTTCCTCCTGGGTAAATTCGCTCTCGAAGAGTGCCGACGCGTGCATACCGACGAGCCCGGCATAGCAGGCTGTCCCTCGCAGGCTGGCATGGGCGTTCGTTTCGAGTCGTTCCTCCGCAAAAACGCCGACGAGGCAGGCGCAAAGCTCCTGGCCGACGCATATCATTATATGATTGACCGTCTCGGCGCCGATGCCGACGAGCTCGCCATGGAATGGGGCGACGGCATCATCGGCGACCACTATCCCACGCCTCCCCGTATCCTCAAATATACCGAGGTTGCCGTACGCTCCTATCTGGCCCAGGAGATGGGCCACCATGCTCCGGGCGACGGTAAGGAATACGACCTCTTCGCCACCGAAGGCGGCACTGCCGGCATGTGCTATGTGTTCGATTCCCTTCAGGCCAACCACCTCGTGGGAAAAGGCGACAAGATTGTCCTCATGGCGCCGCTCTTCACGCCCTACATCGAGATTCCGCAGCTCGACCGCTTCGCTTTCGACGTCATTACCGTAAGCGCCAATCCCGTCGAGGCCGACGGATACCACTACTGGCAGTACTCCGACGAAGAGCTCGACAAGCTCCGCGACCCCGCAGTGAAGCTCGTGTGCCTAATCAACCCCTCCAATCCGCCATCCTACCGCCTGTCGGAGCACGACCTCGAGCGATTCGTCGACATCGTCAAGAAAGACAATCCCAACCTGATCGTGGTAACCGACGACGTCTACGGCACTTTCGCCACCGACTTCAAGTCGCTCATGTACACCCTGCCTTACAATACACTCTGCGTCTACTCGTTCTCGAAATACTTCGGTGCCACCGGATGGCGTCTGGCCGTCGTGGCCGCCGCCAAGCACAACTTGATGGACGACCACCTCGCACGTCTGCCCGAGGCTCAAAAGGCCGACCTCGCACGGCGCTACGGCTCGCTCACACTCGACGTGAGCAAGCTCTCCTTCATCGACCGAATGGTGGCCGACTCGCGCGACGTGGCCCTCAACCACACCGCCGGCCTGTCTACACCCCAGCAGATACAGATGAGCCTCTTCGCCATCAAATGCCTCCTCGACACCGACAATGTCTATAAAACCAAAATGCAGGGCATGATTCACGACCGTCTCAATGCCCTTTGGGAGGCAACCGGATTCACCCTCGTGCCCGACGACCTCCGCGTGGGCTATTACAGCGAAATCGACATGATGGTGTGGGCCAAGAAACTCTACGGCGACGACTTCGCCGCATGGCTCCCCACAGCCCACGACCCGCTCGACGTGACGATGCGCCTCGCTGCCGAAAAGAGCATCGTGGTGCTCAACGGCTCTGGCTTCGACGGCCCCGACTGGAGCATCCGCACCTCCGAGGCAAACCTCGACCGAGACGCCTATGTGACCATCGGCAAGATGGTCCGCGCCATACTCGAAGAGTACCACGAAGAATACCTCGCTTCCAAAAAGAAATAAAGTACCTTAATCTCTCTTGACCGTAAGGCCGCCGCCCGCACTCAGCAGACGACGGCCTTATTTTAGGTCAAATATATGAGTTAGGGCTTACTTCGAGGTCAGGGTGCGGGTGTCGCGGGCGATGGTGAGCTCTTCGTCGGTGGGCACGACGCACACAGTCACGCGCGAGCCGGGAGTGCTGATCACGGTCTCGGTGCCGCGGGTGCGGGCGTTGACTTCCTTGTCGATTTCCACACCCATGAAGCCGAGGGTGGAGCATACGTCGTAGCGCAGGCCGGCCTGGTTCTCGCCCACACCGCCGGTGAAGACGATTATGTCAACGCCGCCCATCTCGGCAGCATAGGCGCCGATATACTTGGTGATGCGCAGCATATACATGTCGAGGGCCAGGCGCGCGCGCTCGTTGCCTTCGGCGATGGCAGCCTCGATTTCGCGCATGTCGTTGCTCACGCCGCTCACACCCAGCACGCCGCTCTCCTTGTTGATGATGCTTTGCAGCTGCTCGGCGCTGAGGTTGTGCTTGGTCATGAGATAGGTGAGGGCACCCGGGTCGACGTCGCCCACGCGCGTGCCCATCATGAGGCCTTCCACGGGAGTGAGGCCCATCGATGTGTCGACGCACTTGCCGCCCACCACGGCTGCCATCGAGGCGCCGTTGCCTATGTGGCAGGTGATGATGCGCTGCTTGGCCGGGTCGACGCCCAGCATTTCGCACACGCGGCCGCTCACATAGCGGTGGCTCGTGCCGTGGAAGCCGTAGCGGCGAACGCCGTCTTCCGTATAATATTTGTAGGGCAGGGCATACATATATGCCTTGGCCGGCATGGTCTGATGGAAGGCCGTGTCGAACACTCCCACCTGAGGCACGCCCGGCATAAGGGCCGTTATGGCGTCGATGCCCGTCATGTTGGCGGGGTTGTGGAGGGGAGCTATGTCGTAGCACTCGCGGATTTTGTCCTTCACCTCGTCGGTGATGAGTACGCTCTCGCTGAACTTCTCGCCGCCGTGCACCACGCGATGGCCAACGGCGTCGATTTCGCCGAAGGATGCTATGCAGCCGTCCTTGGGGTCGGTGAGCTTGGCGAGAATGGCCTCGATGGCCTGGCGGTGGTCGATGTGGCCGAGCTCGTCGGTGGCCTTGCTGCCGTCGGCGAGCTTGTATTTCAGAAAGCCGCCCGGAAGACCGATTTTCTCCACGCCGCCTTCGGCGAGTACTTTGTCGTTGTCGCCTTCGAGGTCGAAGAGCTTGTATTTCACCGAGCTGGAGCCCGAGTTGAGAACGAGGATTTTCATTTCGCTATTATTTGTTTTTCAGACCGATGGCCTGGTTGCATGTGATGATAATGGTCTTGTAGATGTCTTCGGGGAAGCAGCCGCGCGAGAGGTCGTTGACCGGCGCTGCCAGGCCTTGAAGAACGGGGCCCACTGCCTGCACGCCGCCGAGGCGCTGCACGAGCTTGTAGGCTATGTTGCCCACTTCGAGCGAGGGGAACACGAGCACGTTGGCACGGCCGCTAAGAGGGCTGCCGGGGGCCTTGCTGGCCGCTACCGAGGGCACGATGGCGGCGTCGGCCTGTAGCTCGCCGTCGAGGATGAGCTTCGGGTCGAGCTGGCGCGCCAGGTCGGTGGCTTCGATTACCTTGTCGACGGCGTCGCTCTTGGCCGAACCCTTGGTGGAGAACGAGAGTATGGCCACGCGTGGCTCAATGCCGGCAATGTCGCGTGCCGTGCGTGCGGCGGCAACGGCAATCTGCGCAAGTTCGGGAGCGGTGGGGTTGGGCACAACGGCGCAGTCGGCGAAAATGAGAATGTCGTCGGTGCCGAACTTCGAGCCCTTGGGTAGAAGCATGATGAAGGCGCCCGACACCACGCTGATGCCCGGCACGGTCTTTATCACCTGGAAGGCGGCGCGCAGCACGTTGCCCGTGGTGTTCATCGCGCCGGCCACCTGGCCGTCGGCGTCGCCCGCCTTAACCATAAGGCAGCCGAGATAGAGGGGGTTGGCGGTGGTGAGGCGTGCCTCGTCCATGGTGATGCCCTTGCTCTTGCGCAGCTCGTAGAAGAGGGGCGCATAGCGGTCGATTACTGTCTCGTCGGCGGGGTCGACTATGGTGGCTTTCGATATGTTGGTGAGGCGGAGTTCGGCGGCCATGGCATGGATGTCGGCCGGCGATCCTATGAGGATAATCTCTGCCAGACCGTCGGCTATGATTCTGTCAGCGGCGGTGAGAGTGCGGGGTTCGAGACCCTCGGGAAGGACAATGCGCTGCGGATGTGCCTTGGCATTGGCCGTTAGTCGTTCGAAAAGTTCCATTTTCGGTTTTATGTTGTTTAGTAGGGGAGATTGCGTGTGCAAAGGTACGCAAAATTTGTGTTTTTTTGCGTAACTTTGTGTCAAAATTTGCGATATGAAAATAGGAATCCTGAGCGACACCCACGGCTACTGGGACGACCGCTACGCCCTTCATTTCGACGGCTGCGACGAGATATGGCATGCCGGCGACGTAGGCGACATCGACATCATCGACCGTCTCTCCGCCATAGCCCCGGTGCGCGCCGTCAGCGGCAACGTCGATACGGGCTCCATGCGCCGCCGTTGCCCGGAGCTCCTTGTGTTCGAAATCGATGGCGGCCTCAAAGTTCTACTCACCCACATAGGCGGCTATCCCGGCCGATGGAGTCCGGGCATGAAGCGCCTTCTGAAAGAGCAGGGTATAGGCCTGATGGTCGACGGGCACTCGCATATCCTTAAAGTTATCTACGACAAGGAGCTCGCCCTACTGCACATCAATCCCGGCGCCGCCGGCCAGCAGGGATGGCAGAAAGTTCGCACACTGGTGAAACTGACCGTCACCGACGGCCGCCCCACCGACTGCGAGGTAATCGAACTCGGCAAGCGATAGCTCGATTAATACATATACATAAGGACATAAACCCTATTTTGTGGCTTATGTCCTTATGTTCTTAATGTTAAACTCTTAATCGAGATGCTCGTCGCGGGTGAAATGCGCCGTCAGCGCACCCGCAATCCAAAGCACGGCTGCCGAGCAGAAGGCCGACGACATCACCGATATCAGGAAGAGCATCAGCGGCGTGTCGCCCAAAAATTGAGTCGACAGATAGCCGCCCAACGTCGAGGCAACCAGGCCGATTATGATGTCGAACCACAGTATGCGCCGCCCTTGAGTCATACGCGCGGCAACCATGGCGGCGAATACGCCTATAAGGGCCCAGAGGAGCCACACAAGCAGCCCGCTGTGTTCGGCTCCGACAACAAGATATTCATGCATGGCCATTCAGTGTAAAGGTGCGTTCACAATATAAGGAGCTATGAAGGCTGCCACGTCGGTATTGCCGGTAAGATCGGCGAACGTCAGCCAGATGATGAGCAATATTATCAGAAATATGGCTCCAAGAGCCACCCAGAGG
>CABRZA010000140.1 GCA_902475285.1 uncultured Porphyromonadaceae bacterium | reverse complement strand
GAGGGGGGATGGGATTTTGAATGTTGAATGTTGAATTTTGAATGGGGCGGAGGAGGAAATTTGGGATTTTGAATGTTGAATGTTGAATTTTGAATGTGCGCGTGCGATTCAAAATTCAACATTCAAAATTCAACATTATTTCACTGCCACCATGCGTGGAAGTGGTGAACGGGCCCGTGGCCGTGGCCTATGGCATAGGCCGCGCCGGCGGCGATGGCGGCGGAGATATAGGCCTTGGCTGCTGCTGCTGCTGCGTCGAGGTCGTAGCCCCTGGCGAGGAAGGCTGCGAATGCCGAGGATAGGGTGCAGCCCGTGCCGTGGGTGTTGGGCGTGTCGAGACGCTCGGAGCGGAGGACGGTGGCGCGGCCCGTCTCGGCGTTGTAGAACACGTCGGCGACGGTGCCGTCGGTGAGGTGTCCGGCTTTGAGGAGCACCGATGTGCGGCGTCCCTGCGAGAGGGCTTCGGCAGCGTCGGGGAGGGCGTCCTGGCCGTTGATTTTTTCGCCCAGGAGAATTTCGGCCTCGGGGATGTTGGGGGTTATAACCCTCACTCGTGGCACGAGGACCGAGCGGAGGGTGTCGACGGCGTCGGTTTCGAGCAGAGGATCGCCGGAGGTGGCCACCATCACGGGGTCGAGGACGGTGTTGGCTATGGCATATGGCGCGAGGGTGTCGGCCACGGCCTCGATGAGCTCGGCGCTGTGGAGCATGCCTATCTTTACGGCGTCGGCGCCGATGTCGTCGAGGCAGGAGCGTATCTGGCCGCGGACGAAGTCGACGGGCACGGGGTGCACGCCTGTGACTCCGACGGTGTTCTCGTCGACGACGGCCACGACTGCCGTCATGCCGTAGCAGCCCAGGGCCGAGAAGGTTTTGAGGTCGGCCTGAAGGCCGGCGCCGCCGCTGGGGTCGCTGCCGGCAATACTCAGGGCGCGGGCGTAGGTGCGTGTTCGTTCCATCATATGGGTCGTTTTTCGAGGCGGAAGGCGCTGTCCCAGAAGATCCATTCGAGGCGTGTGGCCTCGACGAAGGCGTCGGTCATGGCGCGGCGGGTTTCTTCGGAAGCATTTTCGGCCAAGGTGTTGCAAATTTCTATGGCGCGGGCATTTGAGGTGTCGAATGCCGGGTCGGAGTATGTGGCTATCCAGGCGGCGTAGGGATGGCCGTCGAGCTGCGGAACCTTCTCGGTGATGTACTTGCCTACGGCCCAGTATACCCAGAAGCAGGGGAGTATGGCAGCGGCCTCGACCTCGACGGGTGCCGTGGCCTGGGCGCGGAGGAAGGATGTGTAGAGCAGGCATGCCGGGCTCAACTCCTCGGCGGCGCCGAGGCCTTCGAGATATGAAGCGTGCATGAATTTCTCCACGGCCACGCCGTCGGCGGCGAAGCTCAGGAAGCTTTCGAGCATGTCGGTCGAGGGCACGCGCGAGGCTATGTGAGCGAGGACGCGCGAGTAGACGTCGATGTAGCGTGCGTCCTGTCGGAGATAGAAAATGAAACGCTCGCGTGAGAGGGTGCCGTCGATGAGTTGGCGGATAAAAGCCGATTTCGTTATAGCTTCATATACAGGCAGAGCGGCTTCCCATGCCTGTTGGCTCCATTTGGCGTTCATTTCCAAGCGCATATGGCCACATAGTCGCCGCGGTCGGCGCCTTCCGAAGGCTCTTCGGCGGCGGCGTCGGAGCACAGCGGGTGGCGGGTGAGGGTCTGTGAATATTTGAGGGCGGTGAAGCCGGCGTCTTCGAGGATTGCGGTCTTCTCGGCCGTTGTGCGCCAGTTGGCGGCGTTGACAAACTCTATGGGATATGGGTTGGCGGGGTAGCAGCCTTCGAGGAGCGGGTGCTCCCATGTGCCGAGGGCCTTGGCGAGGTTGTAGAGAATGCCGTAGGAGCTTTCCTTGGGTACGTCGATGAGGACGATGCGGCCGCCGGCGGGGAGGGCCTCATAAGCCTTGCGCACCACGGCGGCGAGGTCGGTGATGTAGCTCGGCGTACCGTTGAAGAGGATGGTGTCGAAGGCGTGGTGCCCGAAGTCGGCGTCCTCGGCGGTGGCTATGGTCACATCGATGCCGCGTTTGCGGGCTATGGCGGCCATGCCTTCGGAGGGCTCAATGCCGTCGCGGATGTCGATGCCGTAGTCGGCGCGGAGTATGCTTTCGAAGAGTCCGCTTCCGCATCCCACGGAGAGTATGCGGCCGGCATCGTGGAGAGTGGAGGCCACCAGGGCGGCCTCGGAGGCCAGCACGTTGGAGTTGGCCATGAACCATGCGTCGTAGCGGTCGGCGTATTGGTCGAATCCCGATTTCATATTTGTATCAGGTTTGTTTGGTAATTCAAAAGGTTGATATGGAAGATAGCGCCGTCGAGAGGCGAAGGTATGCCCACGAGCCATTTGATTGCCTCGGCGGCCTGCATCGAGCCCAGCACGCCGGGTGTTGGGCCTATCACTCCCGCCGGTCGGGCGGGGGCCGAGCAGAGGGCGTCGCGGTCGGCGCCGAAGAGGTCGGCGTAGGATGTGCGGGCGCGGCCGTTGAATAGCGATACGCGGCCTTCGAAGCCCTCGATGGCGGCGTGGACCCACGGGCGTTCCACCAGGCGGCAGGCGTCGTCGATGGCGAAGCGCGCCCGGTGGTTGTCGGTGCAGTCCACAACGATGTTGCAGTCTTTCACCGCGTCGGCCATGTCGGCCTCGAAGCGCCGGCGCAGCGTGAAGGTGCGCAGCCCCGGGTTGAGAGCCTCGAGGCGCCGGGCGGCGCACGTGGCCTTGGGCTGCCCCAGCTCGGCGGTGGTGTAGAGCACCTGGCGCTGGAGGTTTGTCTCGCTCACAAGGTCGTCGTCGACGAGCATGAGCTCGCCCACTCCTGCGGCGGCGAGATAGAGTGCCACGGGCGAGCCCAGGCCGCCCAAGCCCACTATCATCACCGTGGTGGTGTAGAGGCGTGCCTGGCCTTCCTCCCCTATCTCGGGGAGCATCGTCTGGCGGTCGTAGCGCGGTGAAAATGCGGGTCCCATCAGTCGAAGATTTTGTCCCAGTCTTTCCACACGGCCTCGTAGCCCTGTGCGCGTATGGCTGCGGCAACCTCGGCGGGGGTGCGGTCGTCGCTGATGGCGAACTGTTCGAGCGACTGGGGATAGGTGTAATAGCCTCCCGGGTCGGTCTTGCTGCCGGCGCTCAGCGACGTTGCGCCGAGGGAGAGGATGTTGTTGCGGAACTCGGGGCGCTCGCGGGTGGAGAAGGAGATGTCCACGTCGGGGTCGAATATTCGGAAGGCGAAAGTGAGCTGCGCCAGCTCGCGGTCGCTCATCACTACGTTGGGCTGGAAGCCGCCGGCCGAGGGGCGCATGCGGGGGAAGTTGACGCTGAAGCGGGTGCGCCAGTAGTTCTTGCGCAGGTAGAGGAGGTGACGCGCCATCATGGTCACGTCGGTGCGCCAGTCCTCGAGGCCTATGAGCACGCCCATGCCTATCTTGTGTACGCCGGCCTGGCCCATGCGGTCGAAGCCGTCGAGGCGCCACTCGTAGTTCGACTTCATGCCGGCGGGGTGGTACTTGCGGTAGTTGGCGCCGTTGTATGTTTCCTGGAAGCACACCACGCCGTTGAGGCCTGCGTGGGTGAGGCGCTCGTAGTCCTCCGCCGACAGTGGCATGACCTCGATGGTGAGGTTGTTGAAGTAGGGACGGCACACCTTGAGGGCCTTTTCGAGATAGTCGGTTCCGGCGGCCACGGGGTTCTCGCCGGTGACGAGCAGGAGGTTCTCGAAGGGCCCGAGGCGGCGTATGGCTCGGCACTCGTCCTCGATTTGTTCGGGTTTGAGGATTACGCGGGGGAATTTATTGTGACGGTTGAAGCCGCAGTACACGCAGGCATTGGTGCACGAATTGGTGATATACATGGGTATGTAGAGCGATATCACCTTTCCGAAGCGCTTTTGCGTGAGCTCGCGGCTGCGCCGCGCCATGGCCTCGATGTAGGGGGCTGCGGCGGGGGAGATGAGTGCCATGAAGTCGTCGACCGACGGGCGGCGTGCCCTGAGGGCGCGCTCTACGTCGGCCGCCGTCTTGGCGGCGATGGTGGCTGTGGTGTCGTCCCAGTCGTAGTTCTTTATTTCGTCGGAGAACATGTTCAGTCGAGGAATGATGTGAGGGGGCTCGATGCCTCGGCGCAGTGGCTCACGGCGCCGAGGCCGGCTTCGAAGGCCTCGCGACCGGCCTCGACGGCCTTGGCAAAGGCGCGCGCCATGGCCACGGGGTCGCCGGCAACGGCGATGGCGGTGTTGACGAGCACGGCGTCGGCGCCGAGCTCCATGGCTTCGGCGGCGTGCGAGGGAGCGCCCAGGCCGGCGTCGACCACGACGGGCACGCGGGCCTCGTCGATGATTATTTCGAGCATGTGGCGCGTCACCAGGCCCTTGTTGGTGCCTATGGGCGCGGCCAGGGGCATGACGGCTGCGGCGCCGACGTCCTCGAGGCGCTTGCAGAGCACGGGGTCGGCCTGCACGTAGGGAAGGACGATGAAACCGTCGGCGGCAAGGGCCTCGGTGGCGGCGAGGGTCTCGATGGGGTCGGGGAAGAGGTATTTGGGGTCGGGGTGTATCTCGAGCTTGATGAAATTTGTGCCGAAGGCGTCGCGTGCGAGCTGTGCGGCGAGGATGGCCTCCTGTGCGTTGCGGACGCCCGAGGTGTTGGGCAGGAGCTGTATGCCCGGCAGCGCCACATGGCGCAGCATGTCGTCGGCCGGGGCGTCGGCGAGGTCGACGCGTTTCATGGCAAGTGTCACCATCTCCGTGCCCGAGGCCTTGATGGCCTCTTCCATTACGGTGTTGGAGGAGTACTTGCCGGTGCCGACAAAGAGGCGCGATTTGAAGGCGCGCCCGCCTATTGTGAGTTCACTCATAGCATGTATGTCGATATATAATGTAGTAATCTTTCTGTTGCAGCCGCGGGGTCGGGGTCGGTTGCTATCGTGCCGCTCACGGCCACGCCGCGCACGCCGGCTCGGGCGAGGGGCGCGATGTCGTCGTCGGTGATGCCGCCTATGGCCACCACGGGGAAGTCGATGCCTTCGGCGCGTGCCTGCGCGAGGATGGTGCTGTATCCGTCGAAACCCAGCACGGGGCTGAGGTTCTTCTTGGTGGTGGTGAAGCGCAGGGGGCCGAGGCCGGCATAGTCGGCGCTGTCGGCATAGGCGCGGCGCAGCATGGGGAGCGTGTTGGCCGTTGCTCCTATAATATATCCGGCGCCGAGGATGCGGCGTGCGTCGGCCACGGGCATGTCGTTGGCTCCGAGGTGCACGCCGTCGGCACAGCAGGCTTCGACGAGTTCCACATGGTCGTCGACGATGAATGTGGCGCCGTAGAAGCGGCATGCTTCGGCCACGGGGCGTGCGGCGCGGACTATTTCGTCGGGCGCGGCGTCCTTCATGCGCAGCTGCACCCAGCGGCAGCCGCCACGGAGCGCTGCGTGGATGCCGTCGATGAGAACGCCTTCCGAAGGTGCGGCGGGGGTGATGTATTGCAGTGCCGACCGGCGGTGAAACTCGGGCAGCTCGTGCCAGGCGGCGCCGAGCATGGCGGCGCCGCCGAAGCCCATGGCTTCGATTTGCGCAAAATGCTTGGGCGTGACGCCGCCGAGGGCGAAGACGCGGTCGTTGACTACGTGCTGGTCGAGCACAATCTGCAAGTCCTTGCCTATGGGGTCGTTGTTGCCGTAGCCGGGCTTGGATATGCTGGCGAAGACGGGGCTGTAGAAGTTGTAGTCGTAGCCTATGGCATGAAGCAGCTCGTCGACGTTGTGGCACGACGAGCTCACCGGCCCCGTCAGGCGCGAGGGCGGGAAGGGGTTGCGGCGGTTGAGGTGCACGCCGGTGCCGTAGGTCACGGCGAGGCCGAAATGGTCGTGGAGGCTCACGCGGCGGCGCAGGTCGGAGGGTATGCCGTCGAGGATGGATGCCGCGGCGTCCTCGGAGATGCCTGGATGGCGCAGGTGCACTCGCTCGGCGCCGTGGCGCAGCATGTAGGCGATGCGCTCGGCCTCGTTTGGCACTGGCTCCTCGGGGGTGATGATTATGCGGCGCATCATCCTCCGCACACGGCTTTGAATACCACCACTTTACAGCCGTCGGTGAGGATGCAGGCGGCACGGTCGGGGCGGCGCACGGCGCGTCCGTCGACAGCCACTGCCACTCCCGGGCCGTCGAGACCCTGGGCGGCGAGCATCTGCTCGAGCGTGGTGCCCGGGGCGAGGTCCAATGCTTTGTCGTTGAGATAAACAGTCATAGCACTTGTAGTTTGCAAGGAGAGCCTATGCCGGCGTGCCATGAACAAGTCCTTACGGCGGTGTTGACCGCATCAAGTTCACAGGGTATAATCTCAGCCATAGGGCACCCCTCTTGTTTTCGCCGCAAAGATAATACATTTCCTCCCCGAATGCAAAAAAATCAGCAAAACCCAAACCTGTCTTCTGCTCAGAAA
>CABRZA010000139.1 GCA_902475285.1 uncultured Porphyromonadaceae bacterium | reverse complement strand
ACGAAGCGCCAAAAATAAATATGTTTCAAAACATAAAAAGCAATTTTTCAGAAAATCCGATACCGACAGCACAAAAACAAGCGATGCCGCAGGTGCTGAAACATCCACGGCATCGCCCTTATACAATTATATATCAGGCTTTGGCGCCCTTCGCTCCTTTCACGCCTCCGCCCATGGCGAAGATGTTGGAGTCGTAGCTCACGGTCTTCGACTCCTGGTCGCGCTTGCGTTTGAGGGCCAGACGCACCAGGCGGTCCATAAGGTCGGGGAACTTCAGGCCGGCGGCCTCCCAGAGATAGAACGACAGCGAGCCTGGGATGGTGTTGATTTCGTTCACGTAGATTTTGCGCGTGTCGGCGTCGACCATCACGTCCACGCGGCTAACACCGTGGCACCCGAGCACACGGAAAGTCTCGCCCGCCAGACGGCGTATCTCTGCCGTCTCGTCGGCGGGAAGGTCGGCCGGTATGCGCTTCTTCGATGCCTGCATGCCGCTCTTGGTCTTCGAGCCGCCCATGTATTTGTCCTTGTAGGAGAGTATGGCCTCGCTTTTGAGGGGCTCTTCGAGGACGGATGTCTCGTAGTCGTCGACGTCGCCGAGCACCGAGCAGTTGATTTCTTGAAGATTCTGCACCATCTTCTCCACGATTATGCGCGAGGAGTAGCGGATGGCATCGTCGACGCGCGCCTCGAGCTCCTGGCGGTTGTCGGCGCGGCCTATGCCTATGCTCGAGCCCAGGTTGGCGGGCTTGACGATGACGGGGTAACCGAGTTCCTTCTCCACTCGGTCGGTGAGCTCGGCGCGGGCTTTGCCCCAGCGCTTGTCGGTGAACCACACATAGTCCACCACGGGTATGCCGTCGGCGGCGAGAATCATCTTCATCGTAATCTTGTCCATGCCGTTGGCCGACGACAGGGTGTTGCACCCGGCATAAGGTATGCCTATGGTTTCGAGGACACCTTCGAAGATACCGTCCTCACCGTTGGAGCCATGGAGCACGGGTATCACCACGTCGAGGGCGGCTACGGGCTTGCCGCTGTCGAAGATGCCGCGGCGGCGCGCCGGGTAGAGATTGTAGTCGCCGTAGATCGGGCGCATGAACACCTCGGTGCAGTCTTTGAGCAAGGCGTTGATGTCGCGGTAGTTGGCCACGTTCGTGAGACGCTCGCCGGTGAACCAGCGGCCGTCCTTGGTGATGTAGACCGGCACTACGTCGTAGTTGTCGGTATTGATGGCTGCCATGGCCTGGCACGCCGATATCACTGAAATTTCGTGCTCGGTGGAGCGGCCGCCGAAGAACACGCCTATCGTTGTTTTCATTCTGTCTTATTTATATGTGTCGGGGAGGTCGTTCTCGTAGAGTATGACCTCCGTGAGGATTGTTTTCGATGCAATGAGAGCCTGCGCCTCGGCGAAGGTGTCGACGGTGTGCACGCGCTCCTGAGGCATGCCGCCGTCGCGCAGACCGCCGGTGATGGCCTCGCGGTTGGTGCGGCCCACCACGATGACGGTGTCGGCCGACGTGGCGGCGCGGCGCCCGAACTCGCGGTTGAGCTCCTCCTGCTTCTCGCCGAGCTCCACCATACCGGGGGTAACGAGCACGCGGCCGTGCTCGCGTATGGTGCGCAGCACGTCGAGGGCCATGGCCGAGCCTACGGGGTTGCTGTTGTATGCGTCGTCGATAATGACGAGGCCGCCGGCGACGAGAGTTGTCGACATGCGGTGCTTCACGGGCTCGATCCGGCCCACGGCGTAGGCTATGTGTTCGTCGCTCACGCCCATGGTCTGCGCCATGGCCACGGCGGCGAGGAGGTCGGATATGTTGGCCTCGCCCATGAGGCGCGTGTGCAGGCGCAGGGCGTGGCCGTCGGCGTTGCGGCGCACGGTGAAGTCGGTGCCCGTGGGGGTATAGACGATGTCGACGGCAACATAGTCGGCGTCCTCGGTCTCACGCACGGCATAGCGCAGGCACACGGTGTTGTCGACTGGACGCGAGGCTATCATTTCGAAGTCGTTGTTGACCAGCACGAGGCCGTCGGAAGGCAGGGCATCGGCGAGCTCGAACTTGGTGGCCTGCACACATTCCAAAGTCTTGAACGACTCCAGATGCTGCGGGCCAACGGCGGTGATGATTCCGCGCTGCGGATGCACCAGGCGACATATGTCGGCGATGTCGTCGGGCTGCTTGGCGCCCATCTCGACGATGAACACCTCGTGATAGGGTTTGAGGAGCTCGCGCACGGTGCGCACCACGCCGAGGGTGGTGTTGTAGTTGCCGGGGGTCATGAGCGTCTCGTATTCCTCCGAAAGTATGCGGTAGAGGAAATGTTTGGTGCTTGTCTTGCCGTAGCTGCCGGTGATGCCTATTATTTTCAACCCCGGCATCGATGCCAGTATGCGCCGGGCGTCGTCGATATATCCTTGGTTGATATGTTTTTCAAGAGGTTGGAGTATGAAACCGGCAGCCATCATCAGGCACCACGAGAAGCCGTAGACGCCCAGCAGGGCCTCGGTGGCCGCAAAGATGCCCTCAGTGACTCCGTCGCCGAATACGGCAGCGGCCACGGCTGCTATCAGGGCGGCGAGGAAGAAGTCGGTTACCATCAGTCGCTTGGCTCGCGGCGTGACCACAAGAGGCTTCTTGTACTTTGCCCGTGCGAGGGCTATGCCTCGCGCTGCGAAAAAGATACCCGCCAAGCCCATGCCCACCACATGTGCGGAGAACTTGGAGAGGCCGAGGAAGAACACAACCATGGAGGCCAGACGCCAATAGTCGGTGCTGTCGCCGGCCTCGCGTATCCACGCGCCGTAGCGGTCGTTGCGGTAACTGTTCTGCTGGTACATCATCAGATCGTAGCGCATCTGCGCGCCCAGACCCACGACGACAACAAGAAGAACCGCTATATAAGCAATCAACATATCGTCAAGAATTTAACTTTAAGAAACTTGCTATTACGGCGGCCGTCTGTGCCGGCCGGTCGAGGAAAGAGTAATGCCCGGCGCCATCGTAGGCCACAAGGCCGGCGTCGGGGATGAGGCGCTCCATCTTCTTGGCGTCGCGCAGCGGCGTAGCGGTGTCGGCAGTGCCCCATATAAGCAGCGTGGGCGCCTTTATGGAGGGCATGAGGTGGCAGAGGTCATCGTTGACGGCGAGGCTCATCACGCGACGCATCAGAGGCGATGCCGAACGGTAGTCGGAGCTGCCCGAACGTCCGCGCAAACGCTCCACCACGGCATCGGCACGCCGGTGCCCAATAATATATGGCAGGAGGTGACGCGCGGCCTTGAAAGTGTAGACCTTAACGTAGTATTTCAGCGGGCGGCGCGGCTTCACGCCGGCGGCGTCGACGAGGATGAGCTTCTCCACGGCATTGCGCGAGGCGAACACTATGGCCACGCGGCCGCCGAAAGAATGGCCCACAAGGATGGGATTCTTCAATCCGAGATCGCGACAGAAGCCCTCGATGCAGCGGGCGTAGCGGTCGACGGTCCATGCCCCGTCGGGCTCGGGCGAAGCGCCGAAGCCGGGGAGGTCGATGTTGTAGACCGTAGTCGAGCCGTGGGCGCACGCCGCCGCCAGCGAGGCTACCGTGGCCGAAGTGCAGCCCCAGCCGTGCATCACTATCACCGGACGCGGGCCCGACCCTTCCTTGACATAGGCCAGCGTCTGGTCGTCGACCGTCAGCTTTTCCATATCATTTACTTCCTACGATGAGGCGTTTAATCTGACGCCATGCCTCGCCGATCCAAAGCACCAGCGAGGTGCTGCCGATGATTACCACCCAATCCATGAACGACAGCGGACTCACGGTGAAGAATGCACCGCCGACGGTAACTATCAAAATTTGGCCCGCCACAATCAGAAGGGCAATCAGCAGGAATCCGCCGCAGTCCTTGAAGTGGAGCGCCGACTTGCCGGTGGCGAAAGCGCGGGCGTTGAACATATTCCAGAATTGCAGGAAGACGAAGGTGGTGAAGAAGAACGAGATCTCGTAAGGAGTGAGCTTGGCGCGGCTCCAGTCGAAGGCCACATGGCCGATTTCGCTGAAACTGTTGATGTTGGTATGCTCGAAATAGAAAAGTAGCGCAAAGAGGAAGGTGGTGAAAATAAGGCCTGTGCCTACGATATCCTCCCACATCGACTTGTTGATGATGAAGGCCGTGCGGCTGCGCGGCGCCTCCTTCATCACGGCATGCGTGGGAGGCAACGAAGCCAGGGCCACGGCGGCGAAGGTATCCATTATCAGGTTGACCCAGAGCATCTGCGTGACCGTGAGCGGCGACTCCATGCCGAGGAACACGCCGGCGAGCACCACGATGCAGGCCACTACGTTGACAGTCATCTGGAAGAGGATGAAACGCTGTATGTTGCGGTATAGCGAGCGACCCCACATCACAGCGCGGCCTATCGAGGTGAAGGAATTGTCGAGAATGGTGATATCCGACGCCTCCTTGGCCACCGACGTGCCGTCGCCCATCGAGAGGCCTACCTGGGCGGCTTTCAGCGCCGGGGCGTCGTTGGTGCCGTCGCCGGTAACGGCCACAACCTCGTTGTGGTATTGCAGCGCCTCGACGAGGCGTTTCTTGTCGAGCGGACGGGCACGGGCTATGATTTTGAAGTCGCCGGCACGCTCGCGCAGCTCCTCGTCGCTCATGGCGCCGATGGCGGTGCCGGTGGTTATGTTGATGTCGCCGTCGACGGCATCGTTCCACAGACCTATGCGGCGGCCTATCTCCTTGGCTGTGCCGGGAGTATCGCCGGTCACGATTTTCACCTTTATGCCGGCGTCGAGCACCTCTTCCATGGCCTGGGGCACGTCGGCGCGCACGGGGTCGATGATGGCGGCCACGCCGATGAATGTAAGGCGCTTGGCCACCACGCGGCCGTTGTCAATGGTAAGGTCGCCGGGGGCGAGAATCTGGTAGGCGAAGCCAAGCGTGCGCATGGCCTGGTTCTGATAGCTCAGCAACAAGGCGTCGATTTCGTCCTTGCCCACGCCAGAGGTGTCGGCGCACATGCCGTAGACTATCTCGGGAGCGCCTTTCACATAGAGGATGTTATGGCCGGTGGCCGACTGCACCACGGTGGCCATGTACTTGCGCTCGGTGCTGAACGGCAGCTCTTCGAGCACTGTAGTTTTCTCTTTGAGACCCATGTAGTCCTGGCCCTTGCCGTGGAGCCACAGCAGCAGGGCGCCCTCGGTGGGATTGCCCAACACCTCGGGTTTTGCGCCGGCGAGGTCGAGCTGCGCCGTAGAGTTAACGGCGATGCCTTCGTAGATTACCTCGGCGGGAGGATTGCCGAAGAAGTCGATGTGGTCGACCTGCATCTGGTTCTGCGTCAGCGTGCCGGTCTTGTCGGTGCATATCACGGTGGTTGCGCCCATGGTCTCGCAGGCATGGAGCTTGCGCACGAGGTTGTTGGTGCGGAGCATACGCCGCATGGAGTAGGCCAACGCCAGCGTTACTGCCATGGGCAGCCCCTCGGGCACCGATACCACAACGAGGGTAACGGCCACCATAAGCGACTGCAATGTGTAGGTGAGGAATTCAATCCACTGGAAGTCCTCGTTGATGAAATACATGGCCGTGCGGCCCAAAATGATGAGGGCTGCCACGGTGTAGCTGGCAATGGTTATCTTGTGGCCGAGGCCGGAGAGCTGCTCGTCGAGGGGCGTCTTCACGCTGTTGTCGATTTGGGCGGCCTTGAACACCTTGCCGTTCTCGGTGGCGTCGCCCACGGAGAGCACGCGCATTATGCCGTGGCCTTCCATCACCTTGGTGCCGCGCATCACATGGTTGGAAGGGAAGGTGTCGTCGAGATTGAAATGCTCGGGGTCGGTGGTCTTGGCGCACAGAGGCTCTCCGGTGAGCGTCGACTCGTCGACACTCAACGTCGTGGCTTCGAGAAGCTCGCCGTCGGCCGGTATTTCCTCGCCGGTGTTGAGCAGCACTATGTCGCCCACAACAACATCCTTGCGGGGCACGGCCATGGCATAGCCGCCGCGCACCACCTGCACGGGTTCGTCGTCGTTCACCTTGTTGAGGAGCGCGAACTCACGGTCGGCCTTGAGCTCGAACACAAAGGCAAGCCCGGTAGCCAGGAAGATGGCGATGAAGATGCCCACCGGCTCAAAGAACACGGTGCCATCCTCGTGCAGGACCCAGTATTCATAGCATGCTATGAGTACCGACAGGAATCCGGCCACAAGGAGGATGTAGATCAGAGGCTCGTTGAATTTTTCGAGAAAACGCTTCCACAGGGGCGTTTTGGCTGGCGGTGTGAGGATATTCTCGCCGTGCTCGCGCCGGCTGGCTTCGACCTCGGCATCGCTGAGGCCCGTATAGCGGTGTTGTTGCGACATTTTAGTTATTTTCTATATTTTTGGCGGAGTCGCTTCCGACAGCGCCCGTTTCAAGCTGCAAAATTAGACAAAAATAATAAGTAATAAAAACCCACAGCCCACAAC
>CABRZA010000138.1 GCA_902475285.1 uncultured Porphyromonadaceae bacterium | reverse complement strand
TATTGTTGAGCTTCGACATAAGGAAGTACACGATAGCCTTGGCGATAGGGCCGTCTTTGGGGAAGCGGTCCATCTTCACGATGAAGCTCTCGCCTATGAGGTCTGCCTTGTCTTCGGCCTCAAAGATATGGGCGTTGTCGAGCTGTTTTAGGATGGAGGATATCGAATCGTCCTTGTCGGGGTCCTTCATTCTTGCCTGATACTCCTTGAGCATGGCGGAGAAAGTGATAGGCGCGCCCTGGCTGCGCTTGTAGCACTCTACAATGGCTTCGCTCAGGCGGTTGCTCATATTCGAGCTTGTCGACATGCGCACGAGCGACTCCAATGCCGACGCCATTTCGGTGGAGTATAGATTGATTTCGTTGATGGGGCGCCCGGTGAAGTCCTTGAACGGTGTGAAGGGCAGAGGCGCTTCCACCGGGTCGAGGATGCACGAGCGGTCGACGTCGAAATGCGCCAGCCAGCTGTTGTTCTGAACGTCGCTGAACTCGCCCTTGTAGTCGAAAAGGAGGAAGTTGACCGGATAGCGGCTTTCCGACGAAAGGGCGCGAATCTGCTGCATCAGGACCGCCAGGAGGTTCGTTTTACCCGAGCCCGTGGCGCCGGCTATGATGATTTGCGAGTTGGTTATGGCACGGCTGTTGATGTCGAGTGTGGCTTCCATATCTTCGTCGCCGTAGTTGCCGATGAGGAGATTGAGCGCGGGTATATCCTTGGCGAGAGAGGTGCGGCCGCCGGAGGAGAAGAGGTAATTTTCGAGGTTGCTGTCGGCAAGCAGACAGTCGCGGCCGCGTGCCATCTCGGCGGCTATGATGCGCGACAGCGTGCGGTTGTTCGACAGGTCGAGCCCACTGTCGTGGTAGCGCATCTTTATCAGTGCCGAGTAGAGCGGGGCAAGTTCTTGATGAGTGAAGAAACTGGGAACAAAGCGGTTGCCCTGGGCAAGCTTAATATCTTCTATCCCGTCGACATTTCTCTTGCCGGGCGTCGAAAGCCCTACCAACAGGCATATGCGCATGAGCTTGTTGTTGGGAATAGTGTAGCGGCGCTCGTTGCCCGCCGTCCGCGAAAGATTGATGATGTTTTCGAGCTTATCGCGCAGCGGGGCAAACTCGGTATTGAAGTTTTCCGGCACATAGATATCGCCGAATTGTAGTGGCATGGCGTTAGGGATTTAGTTCGATTCCGAAATATCCGTCGCTGACGGTAGTTTTCTGTTCTTCCACATCGCGGTGCAGGGTGTAGGTCCTCGATATGAAGGCCTCGAGCTTCATATAGTCGCTTTCGGGGCGCACCTCGGAGGTTGTGCAGAGCAGTATGGTTTGCTCGGCGAGGTTCGGAAAGTATTCTTCGAAGAGCATTTCGCGGCTTTCGTTGTCGAGCACGCCCATCACGGTGTCGATCATCACCGGAGGGTTGTAGTCGCCCAGGTTGCGGAGCACTTTGAGAAGCACCTGGATAAAGATTTGCTTCGAGGCGGCATTGAGCTGGTTGAGCGAGATTTCATTTCCTTTTGTGTGGAAAATGCGTATGTTGAAGTTCTCCATGCTGTCGCTAAGCTCCACGCGGCCTATGTGGCCTTTGTAGGATACGAGCAGGCGGTTGAGCTGTTGCTGCATCTCGCTTTCTATCTGCGCTTTCTTTTTCTTGAGAAGGCTGTCGGCCACTTTTTCGAAGAATGGCTTGAGCTTGGCGAGGGTGTCGTAGCGCACGTCGGGTTCTTGCTGTATTTGCACGTCGAAGAGGTTGATGCGTCGCTCGAGGCGCTGGATTTCATGGCGTATGTTGCCTTCGGTGGCCTTGGCTGCATTGAGCTTGCGCTGGCTTTCTTCGTAGGAGGATATGATGTAGTCGTTCCCACCGGCACGGCTTTCTTCGGCGTGTTTCTTTTCGGTGCGCAGATCGTCGATTGTTGCAGTAAGAATTTCGAGGTCCTGGCGCTGGCGGTAGAGAGCGGCAAACTGGTTGCTGCCCCCGCGGCCGACGAGCGATTTAAGTGCGGCAATCTCGGCTGCGTCGAGATAGTCGAAGGGGTCCGGGCCGTTGGTGGCGTTTTGAAGTGCCACCATATGGTCGACCACATTGCTTTCGTCGACATCGGGCGGACATAGTGAAAGTTGCTTGAGATAGTCGATGATTTTGGCCGTGAGGTCGCGCAAGGTTTCGAGCGGGTATGCGCCGGCCGACGATTTCTGCAGCTCTTCCTTGATGCGGAGTATGTTGTTGATTTCAACGGTTAGGTTCGATGCCATTTTGGGCAGGAACACATTGGCCTCGATATTCTCCATGAAGCCCTTGATGTCGTCGGCATAGGCTGCGGCGCGGCGAACTATATCGTCGATTTTCGCCGTCAGGTCGGCAATGCGTTTGTTGAGCGCCACGCTTTGCTGTGCACCCTCCTTGGCCTTTTGATACTCGGCCTCCATAGAGGTGAGGTATTTGTAGAGTTGGTCCTGCTCGGCTATGCATGCTCTGAGCTCGGCCTCGAGCTTATCTTTGTCGGCACACAGTCCGCGGTACTCGAGCACTTCCTGCTCGGCGTCGAGGCGCTCCTGCGACGCTTCCTGCTGAAGCTTTTCGGCAGCGCGTTTGAGCTGAAGGTATTTCTTGAAGCCGAGAACGTTCTCGAAGTTGTCGCGGATGGTCTGGGCGAACACATTCTTTTTGAGCAGCTCGCTCGACTGCATGGCGTCGAAAAGAAAATACTGGCTCAGCTCCTGCGGAAGGTTGGCCTTGATGATTTTATTCACCTCCTGCTCGGCGCGCGCACGCTCTTTGGGGGCGGTCATGGTGCCGTAGACAAACATGTTGCCGTTCATGTTGAGCGACACGCTTTCGACGGGCCTGCCGGCGGGATTGAGAAGATATATCCGGCGGAGGATATATTTCTGCTCCTGCCCCAGCACTTTGCCGCTGAAGGTTATCTGCAAGGATATCTCGGGCTTAACATGCCCGACGGCGCCTTGGTTGACGAGCTCCATGAATTGCTCGCGGCTTTCGATTTTGAGGCCGTAGAGCGCGCCGCTTATGGCCTCGAAGAGCGTGGTCTTGCCGCCGCCGTTGGAGCCGCCGATAAGGATGATGGGGCGTTCGTCGTCGACCGTCAAATCGAGGTCGAGGTCGAGATAGGTCTTGTAGTTGCTTACTTTGATTCTCTGTATGAGCATGGGGGGGCGCTTATTGTTTGATTTTCTGCAAGGCTGCGCGGATGATGTCTTCCGTGGAGGCATCGTCGATTTCTATCACGTCGACTTTCCGGGCGTGGTAGGCTTTGAGTATTTCTTCGCTCAGCCAGTCGAAGTCGATACACTCGGCAGCGCATATGGCCTCTATCATCGAGAGGTCGTCGCGGCGTATGCCGTAGTGCACGAATTTTTGGTCGATTCCTTTGGGGCTCATGGTTTAGGCTTGGTGAGGGTAGAAGCTGTTCCAGTTGAGGGTGTCGGTGGTGTTGGCGATGGGCAGGGGCGAGTAGAGCCAGTTGGAGCCGCAGCGGAGGATTATGCCGCCGGCGAGGGGCTGCTCGGCGCTGCTGTTTTTCGCGATGTATTCAAGGAGGGCATTGTGCTTGTCGGCAGCAAAGAGGTCGCTGCCGGCACTTTTGGTGTCGAAGAGATATATGTGGCCGTTTTTCATGCGTATGACGAAGTCTACGTAGAAGAGCGCCTTTTCACCGCCCGCGCCTTTGTGGTATTCGATGGCGTAGTTCTGCTTGCCGTTGTCGCCGTTCTTATACCACCAGTCGATATACTCTGAATTGGCTTCGAGGTAGTCGATAAACTCTCTTTCAGGGTTGGATGCTGTGTTGAGCTGTACGAAGGGCTGGAGAGCGTGGTTGCCGGCCGGCATCAATTGGTTTGTGTCGGCATCGTAGACGCGCTCGGCGGGTATTTCCCATTCGTGCTGTTTGTATACGCGGTTGGCGGCGGCATTGGCGGCGGCCTGCCGGCGCTGCCGGGCATAGCGTTCGAGGGCCATGTCGAGCAGGCGGTCGAACTTGGGGCGGTTCTCGTGGTAGAGCACCACCTTCTTGGCGTCGGTTTCGTAGATGCCGAAGAAGTCGCCGATTAGCTCGGTGAGGAAGCTCGCTATTTTGTCGGTGCGTCCCTGGCGCTCGAACTGGTTGCCCTTGCCGTCGATGTAGGCAATGAATACGCCGTTGATTTCGCCCGTGGTGCGGGCAAATTTGGCGCGCTCCACCGCGAGGGTCTGCACCTCGTTCTGGAAGTGCACGTCCTTGGGTATTTCGATGTTGATGGTCTTCACGTCGAGGCGCAGGCTGTTGCTCACGCGGCGGCGGTTTTCGTTTACGGTCAGGTCGTCGGTTTCCGGCAGGGGCAGGTAATCGTCGTCGTCGCCGCGCATGGCGGCAAGTTCGGCTATGGAGAAGAGGCCCGCGCCCTGTTCGAGGCGCCAGAACTCGGTGGCGGTGTCGTAGAGCACCTTGCGGAAGTCGGGGCCGAGGTAGTTGCGCTCTATGTTGGGGCGCTCGGAGTAGACCGATTTGAGGGCCACGTTGCGCAGGTCGGGGCGCCGGTGGGCTATGAGCGTGTCGCTGAGTATATAGCCGGCGTCGGCGGTGACGATTTCAATCTTATCTTTGGCAATGTCGGTGAAGACGTAACCCACGTTGAGGAGCTCGTCGGGGTAGTGCTTCTGCTGGGGCATGCGCAGTATGCGGCCTACGGTCTGGATGGTGAACTGGTCGCTCTGCATCTTGCGGAATATCAGCAGTACGGCCGCACGCGGGCAGTCCCAGCCCAGGGCTATGGCCTCCTTGAAGAGAAGCACCTGCGCGAGGTTGGTCGGATTCTCGAGGCCGTCGAGGTTGCTTTTCTCTCCCGAGAGCCACACGGCGAGGCGACCGTTTTCCACGGTGATGTCGCACATATATTTGAGGTAGGTCTTCACCTGTTCGGCCACGCGCTCGTCGTCGGCTGTCATGGCCTCCTTCTTGTCGTTGGGGAGCTGGATGAGGAGGAGGGGATTTATGTCGATGCCCAGCGCCTTGTAGGCTTCGGCTATCTGCGTGCGCTTGTCGATGGCGGCACGGATAAGGCGCTCGTTGAGGCTGATTTCGTCTTCTGTAGCGTCGACGGCTATGTCGGGGTTGAGCACCACTTCCTTCTTTATCATCTCGGCGGCTATCACGTCGCCGCGCTGCACCTTGCAGAGGGCGTCGGGGTGTACGGTCTTGGGCGTGGCCGATATGCGGAGCTCCACGGCGGGATTGATGCGGTCGAGCACGGCCTTGGTTTTGTCGGCGGTGGCCGACCAGAACATGTGCTCCTCGTCGATGACGGCCACGATAGGCAGCCCGAGTTCTTCCTGCGTGCGCCGCGTTATCTCGTAGATGGAGGCGGAGCTTTCGCTGTCGCGCACCATGAGATTCTTCTCCTTGTTGATGCTTTCCCAGTTGACGAAGAGAATCTCGCCGGGCTGTATGCCCTCGCTCTGGTCGAGCTCGTCGAACATCACCGGGCGGAGCTTGCGCGTTTCGCCGAAGGCACCTTTGAGGCTCAGATAGCTCTGTATGTGAAGCTTGCGCGGCGCGAACCATATGAAGGCGCACTCACGGAAGCGGCTGTCGGCGCGCGTGCGCAGCTCGTCGACGATATTGGCCAGCGTGCGGCACGCCATCACCGTCTTGCCGGCACCTGTCGGCGCCTCGAACACTATCTTGCGGCGCTTGCCGCCGAGGTTGAGGAGCTTCACCGTCTTGTCGGTGAGCTCGGCTATGGCATCCTGTTGGTATTTTATGGTTTTCATTCGTCGTCAACTTGATGGGTGAAAAGTCCGCCAATTTCGTCATCAGAGGAAGTGGACGGGTCTGACGTGTCAGACTTGTCCGACAAGTCTGACTTTTCCGCCGGGGCGAGGGGCTCGGGGCGGCGCTTGGGGAGGATGCGTTTGTAGGTGTTGTAGATGGCCTGGGGCAGAGCGCAGAGTTCCACCTTGTCGGCGACCGGCTCGAAGCAGGCCTCCCAGGGGTCTTCGCTCGGCGAGAACACATACACCTTGATTTTGGTGGCGGTGTCGACCGACCCTATCATGCCGACGAGCTCGTCGACGTAGCGTTCGTCGTAGACTATGAGCATCTTGCGCTCGCCCTGCTCGAAGTAGCGGTAGATGTTTTTGTAGGTGGGCATGCCGGCGAAGGTTTTCTGCTCGTCGTATAGGTTCTCTTTGATGCAGAGCATGTCGGTGGCGAGGGCGGTGAGGCGCCGCATGTTCTTGATTGAGCGGCTGCGGCTTACGAAGTCGGTGCGGTAGTAGCGCAAGTTGTTGTCGCTCAGGCCCTCCACGTGCTCGCCGTTGGGCTTGGTGTAGCCCTCGATCACTCGCTTGTTTCGCTCATAAGTCACATTCTCGCATATCCCGTTCTCGTTGTTGGTGCAGAGAATGCACTGCCTATGCCCGCCATCCTCAGCATTCAACTGCATCACAGCATGAAGCGTAGTGCCCGAGCCGGCGAAGAAGTCGAGGATGATGGAATCGCTTGAATTAAAGGAC
>CABRZA010000137.1 GCA_902475285.1 uncultured Porphyromonadaceae bacterium | reverse complement strand
TTCCTGGCGCGTCTGAATATAAAACTTGCGGCGTGTGATTTTGTTGACATCTCTTACGAGTTTTACACACTTTTAAAGGCTGTAACCACGATGTAACAACTTTGTTGCATTATGTTGTAACAACCTTCCGTGCCGGAGGTTTACCGTGCCGTCGTTTTGCGTCGTTTTGCGTCGTTTTGCGAGTGCAAAAATACACAATGTCGGCCAAACTTGCAGCGTATATGGATAATTTTTTGTAATTTTGACGCTTGAAACCGTGACGGCCACCCCGGCCTCTACCAGCCGGTGTGAATTAAGCTCCGGTGCTCCGGTCATTATAAACACATTAAGTCTCAACAAATTGAACATATCATCGCCAAGATTGACGGCACTTTTAGGGTGTCTTCTGCTGTGCCTGGCCGGCCTTACGGCACAGGGGCAGGAAGTGTTCAAACGCAAGCTCGAGCAGGTGTCGTTCGTGCCAAAGGGTGCATGGATAGCAGGCGTGAGCATCAACTACTCCCAGTCGGACCAGGACAACTACCAGTTTCTCATTTTTGAGAAACTCAACGGCGACACCTACTCCTTCAAGGTGAGCCCCACGGTGATGTTCTGCTTCAAGGACAACCTTGCCGCCGGCGGCCGTTTCTCCTACTCCCGCAGCCGCACGCGCCTCAACAGTGCCGACATTGTGCTCGACAGCGAGACCGACTACAACATCGACAACCTCTACCAGATAAGCCACAGCTACCTCGGCACGGCCCTCTTCCGCAACTACATAAGTCTCGGACGCAGCACCCGATTCGGGCTCTTCACCGAGGTGCAGCTCCAGATGGGCGGCGGCCAGTCGAAAATATGCAGCGGCTCGGGCAACGACCTCACGGGCACCTATCAGCGCAACTTCCAGTTCAACGTAGGCATAGCTCCGGGCGTGAGCGTGTTCCTATCCAACTACTCAGCCATCGAAGTAAATGTTGGCGTACTGGGCTTCAACTACACCCACAACACCGCCGTGACCGACCAAATTTACGTGGCCAACTACCACCACCAGTCGGCCAACTTCAAAATCAACCTCTTCTCCATCACCTTCGGGGTGATGTTCTATATCTGACGGGCTATGAAAAAGATACTTGCATTGCTCATCCTCATAGCCTTCGCCGCCGGCACGGCGACAGCGCAGACCATCGTACGCAAGAAGCTCAGCACATTCTCGCCCGACAGCGTCGAGAAAGTAATCGTCGACGGCGACACCGTGCCCATTGCAATCATGGAACGCAACCTCGGGCGCTTCGACCGCGGCCTCCTCAACTATATCTTCATCCCCAAAGGAAAGTGGGGCTTCGGCGTGACGGCAAGCTACGGCGAGCTTCAGACCGAGGACATACAGGTACTATCGGTGCTCAAAGACGTCGACTTCAAGGGAAAGATGTACTCCATCAAACCCTACATTTCGTATTTCGTACGGTCGAACCACGCCGTGGGTCTGAAATTCGACTACACCCGCGGCATGGCCGACCTCGGGCGTCTGGCCGTTGACTTCGACAGCGACCTCAACTTCACCCTCCGCGACGTGAGCTACTACCAGCAGAGCTTCGCCGTGTCGACCTTCTACCGCGCATATGTGGGCCTCGACAAAAGCGGCCGCTTCGGTGTGTTCAACGAAGTCGACCTCGCCTTCGGCGCCGGCTCGTCGCGCTTCAAGCGACTGTATAACGGCGAGCCGCGCGACACACGCACCATCATCACACAGGGCGCCCTCAATTTCAGCCCGGGCGTATGCGTGTTCATACAGGACTTCATGTCGTTCAACGTGTCGTTCGGCGTCTTCGGCCTGAAATGGCGCAAGGAAGACCAGAGCACCGACGGCGTCGACGAAGGCTCGCGAGTGACATCGGGCGCAAACTTCCGCTTCAACATCTTCAATATCAACTTCGGCCTGATGGTGGTAATATAATATGCGACAGACATCTATCATCCTGAGCATTCTTGCCGCCGTGCTGCTTGCCGGCTGCATAAAGAACGACATACCCTATCCCCGCATCCAGCCCAACTTCACAAGCCTCGAGGCCAGGGGACAGGACCAGGGCACCATAATCGACACCGTGGCGCGCACCGCCACCATACACTTCCCCGAGGAAGTCGACATCACCGCCGTCGAAATCACAGGCTACACCCTCTCGCCCGGCGCATCGATAGTCGACAATCCTCTCGGCTCGCCCATCGACCTGAGCAATCCCTTCACGGTGATACTGCGCCTTTATCAGGACTACCTTTGGAAGATAACAGGCGTGCAGGAAATCGAACGCTATTTTGAAGTAACGTCGCAGATAGGCACGACCACCATCGACGTGCCCGCACGACGCATATTGGTGCATGTGGCGGCATCGCAGAAGCTCGACGCCATACACGTCGAGCGGGCCAAACTCGGCCCCACAGGCTCGACAATGACCCCCGACATCGCCGACGGCGGCACAATCGACGCCACCAAGCCGTTCGAAATCACCGTGGAGGCCTACGGACGCCCGACAGTATGGACCGTCTACGTCGACCGCGTTGAGGTATCCGTGCGCACACTCGGCGTCGACGCTTTCAGCGGCGTGGCATGGATCAACGGCCAGGGCGAGGCCGGCGAAGAACACGGTGCCGAATACCGTCTTGCCGGCACCGAGGAGTGGACCGTCGTACCGCAGGCCGACATCACCGTCGACGGCGGCAGCTTCACAGCCAAAGTGAACCACCTGAGCCCCGAAACGGCATATCAGGCACGGGTAGTATCGGGCGGCATCTACGGCGAAATCGTCGATTTCACCACCGGCTCCACACCACAGCTGCCCAACAGCGACTTTGAGAACTGGTGGCTCGACAAAAAAGTGTGGTGCCCGTGGCTCGAAGGCGGCACACCCTACTGGGGCACCGGCAACCAGGGCGCGGCCACCCTCGGCCAATCGAACACCACACCCACCGACGACACCCCCTCCGGCACCGGTTGGGCCGCGCGCCTGGAAACACGCTTCGTGGGCATAGGCTCAATAGGCAAAATCGCCGCCGGCAACATCTTTGCAGGCAGCTATCTGCGCACCGTAGGCACCGACGGCGTGCTCAGCTTCGGCCGTCCCTTCGAAGAGCGGCCCGTGAAGCTGCGCGGACAGTTCAAGTACACCCCGGCTCCCATCAGCCATGCTTCGGCCGACTTCAAGCAACTCATCGGCCAGCCCGACACAAGCATCGTGTGGGTGGCGCTCATCGACTCGGCCGAACCTTTCGAAATCCGCACGTCGCCCTCCGACCGACATCTATTCGACCCATCGGCCTCCGATGTGGTGGCCTACGGCAAAATGGAGGTTTCCGACGCCGTGCCCTCTTACATACCCTTCGAATTTGAAATAGTCTACAATACCACGTCCCGACGTCCGCGCTACATACTTGTGACTGCCTCGGCGAGCAAGTACGGCGATTACTTTACCGGCGGCAACGGTTCAACCCTATATCTCGATGACTTCCAGCTGGTATACAACTATTAAGGCCGTCGCGGCAGCCGTCGCGATAGCGGCCGCGCCATGCACGGCGGCAAAGACCACCACAACCACCGTCACTACCGTGACAACCACGGTCGATGGCGACTCCACCGTAACAACCACCGCGACAAGCACCGAAACGACATCGGGCAAGCAATACAGCTTCCTGCCGAAAGTCAACGGCACCTTCCGCGGATTCTACCAGTGGTCGACCGCCACGGGCCACTCGCGCTTCATAGTGCGCAACGCGCGCCTGTCGCTGTCGGGCGCCGTGCTCCCCAAACTCGACTACTACTTGCAGGTCGACTTCTGCGATGCCGGCAGCATACGCCTTCTCGACGCCTATGCTCGCGTCAAGCCTGCCAAAGGAGCGGCCGTGATGCTCGGGCAAATGAGAGTGCCCTTCTCGGCAGCAGCCACACGCGCTCCGCGCGATTACTACTTCGCCGACGTGGAGCTGACGGCCGTCTTCGGCAACCTCCGCTCAGTAGGTGTCAAGGGTTGCTATACACTTCCCGGAAGTTTCCCCTTATATATAGAGGGCGGAGTGTTCAACGCCACCGACCGTGCCAACCACAACGTGTGGCAGTCGGCACTAACCTACGGCGTCAAGGCGAACCTAAGCATGGAAGGGTGGAGGCCCGAGGTGGCGTTCATGTCGAGAGTTCCCGGAACTCACGATATGGCCGTGCGCATCAACATGCTCAACGCCAGCCTGTCGTGGACCTGCGGCGGCTTCTTCGCCGAAGGCGAATACATCATGCGCCACTACACAGGGCACAGCTTCGACACTTCGCACGCCTACAGCGTGTTCGCCTCGTGGCGATGGCCCGTGACGCTGCCCATGGCCGACGCTCTCTCGGCACAGCTGCGCTTCGACGGGCTCACCGACGCCTCGACGGGTGTTCGCAATACCGACAGAACCCTCGACAACGATATTGCCGGACGCCGGCGTCTCACCGTTGGTGCCACGGCACATTACAGCTACCGGGGCGTGGGCGCAAAATTCATGCTCAACTTCGAGCAGTACTTCTACAACCACAGCATCGACGTATCGGCCACCGACAACTCGAAACTCGTCGCCGGCCTCGTGGTGTGGTTCTAATCCGAATCTTTTCCCAATATATTATATCATACTTAAATTTACTACCTGACTTATTATGAACAAATTGCTGATTGTCTCGATGGCCTTGGCCGCCACACAAACGGTGTTGGCCGTCGACCCGTCGGGCACGCTTCCGGTGCTGCACATCGACACCGAGAACCACCAGACCATCGTATCGAAGGAAGACTATCTCGCCGGAACCTACTATCTCGACCCGCGCGGCGCCGAGGGCATCGACGCCATAGGCAGCGCCGCCGAGCCCGCCGTGCTGCAGATTCGCGGCCGCGGCAACTACACCTGGACTGGCTTCGACAAGAAGCCCTACCGCCTGAAGCTCGACAAGAAAGCCGCCCTCATGGGCACAAAGAAAAGCAAGCACTATGCCCTCCTCGCCCATGCCGACGACCGCGAAGGCTTCATGCACAACATTCTCGGACTGGAGCTCAGCCGACGCTTCGGACTCGCATGGACACCGGCCGACAAGCCCGTCGAAGTAGTGCTCAACGGCGAGTACATCGGCCTTTACTTCCTCACCGAAACCATACGCGTCGACGAGGACCGAGTGAACATCGTGGAGCAACCCGACAATATCACCGACCCCGAGGCAATAACCGGCGGCTGGCTTCTTGAAATCGACAACTACGACACCGACCCCCATGTGCGTATCCATGAAAATGGCGACAACGACATCATCTTCACCTACAAGACTCCCGAGGTGCTATCGGCACAGCAGGAAGCATGGTTGCGCGACGAGATGACCGACATCAACGCCAAAATCTACGCATCCGACAAAGACAACTGCACCTGGGCCGACAAAGTTGACCTCGACGCTCTGGCACGCTATTTCCTGGTACAGGAAATCATGGACGACCACGAATCGTTCCACGGCAGCTGCTACATGCACCGCGAGCTCGGTGCCGGCAGCAAGTGGTTTTTCGGTCCGGTATGGGACTTCGGCAGCTCAAACATCACCACAACCAAGACCCAGACCATAGCCGAAGACCGCATGTGGCACCAGACCTGGATAGGCGAGATGGTGAAATTCCCGGCCTTCATCGACAAAGTGAAGGAGGTATGGGCCGATTTATACACCTCCGGCGTAATCAACGACGTTATGGATTATGTCACCGCTACCGCCGACCTCATCGACCGCGCGGCCAAGACCGACAAGGAGCGCTGGCCCGAATACGGCAACGACGACGTCAAGGAAAAGAGCGAAGTGATAAACCGCAACCTCCGCAACCGCATGCTGTGGCTCAACAACCGCTACGGCCAGAGTTCTCCCGACAAGATAATTACCGTCTACTTCGAAGACAACAACCCCACGCCGTGGGACAACGTAAAGGCATTCTCGTGGTGCAGCGCCGGTACACCCTTCGGCGAATGGCCCGGCTCCGACTGCAAACGCATCGACAATTTCAACCAGTATCCCACTTGGAGCTATTCCTACGATATGTCGTTACTGCCCGACGACGTGGGTGAAATGGGCCTCATCTTCAACAACGGCCACTCAGGCAAGGGCAACCAGACCGACGACTTCGTCCTCACCCCCGGCGGCATCTACCGCATGGAAGGTTATTATGGCTCCGGCGTTGAAGACGTTGCCACCGACGGCTCCGAGGGCCCCGTAGAGTACTACTCCCTCCAGGGCCTCCGCATCGCCAATCCGGGCAGCGGCCTCTACATACGCCGACAGGGCAACGCCGTCACAAAAGTACTCCTGCAATAATAAATATCCTGCACGACATAAATGGAGGGTGTGTCAAAAAAACCACCCTCCATATATTTTACCTCCGTTCCCGAATTTCGTTTTTTAATTACTATATTTGCATAAACTTTTGAAAAAACCTCCTATAATAGTATAAAAGGCCCCCGATGTTATTCAATTCAATCACATTTCTGATATTTTTCCCTGTGG
>CABRZA010000136.1 GCA_902475285.1 uncultured Porphyromonadaceae bacterium | reverse complement strand
CTGCGTGAACATCATCATGAAGGACCTCGTAGCCCTCATGAAGCCCCGCTATCTCGAGGTGAGGGGAATATTCATGCCCCGTGGCGGTATTTCCATAATACCCTTCGCCAATTATGGCGACGACGCTCATCAGGATATGGTAGCCGCACGTTTGCTCAGCGTTTTTCCCGATAATTTTTAAGCCGACAGCTGAATATGACAAAGAATAAAAAGAATGCCCTCATGGTACTCTCGGGAGGTATGGATTCCGTTACCATGCTCCATGAGTATGCCGCCGACATCGAACTCGCCGTCAACTTCTCCTACGGTTCCAACCACAACGCCCGCGAACTCGAATGCGCCCGCTACCATTGCAGCCTCCTCGGCATCGAACTTGTTGAAATCGATCTCTCTTTCATAGGCCTCCACTTCCACAGCTCCCTTCTCGAAGGCCCCGACGCTATCCCCGAAGGCGAATACGACTTCGACAACATGAAGTCGACCGTTGTTCCATTCCGCAACGGCATCATGCTTTCCGCCGCTGCCGGCCTCGCCGAAAGTCACGGCCTCAGCGTGATAATGATAGCGAACCACGCCGGCGACCACGCACTCTATCCCGACTGCCGCGACTCCTTCGTAAAGGCCATGGCCGAAGCCATCAAGGCCGGTACATACGAAGGCATTCAGCTCAAGGCTCCCTACACCCTGCTCACAAAGGCCGACATTGCCCTCCGCGGCAAGCGTCTCGGCATCGACTACGCCACCACATACTCCTGCTATCGCGGCCTCGAAAAGCACTGCGGCCGCTGCGGCACTTGCCTTGAGCGGCGCCAGGCTCTCAAAGAAGCCGGTATCGTCGACACCACAGAGTACGAAGACGAATAGAAATATTTGAGATAACAAACATAATATCAACTTTTTAAAAATCAGTCCATGGAATCATTGGTTCAACAGATCAAAGCTGCCTACGAAGCCTTCCAGGCCGACGCCGCTCTCCAGCTCGAAAAGAACAACAAGGCCGCCGGCACCCGTGCCCGCAAGGCTTCCCTCGAGCTCGAAAAACTCATGAAAGAATTCCGCAAAGCTTCGCTCGAACAGGCTAAGAAATAACTCGCCGGCAGCTTGCGGCTTCTGAGCCGCTATTCTTCAAACATACACGCCGTGGCCTCTCCCGAAGCCCCGGCGTGTTTTAATGACCCTTCACATGACCAAATTTGACCGAGAGTGGCAGAAAATGCTTAGTGGTGAAGTCTACGATGCTTTCATGCCCGAATTTCACGATAAGCTCATCGATACTCGTCGCGCCCTGTGGCGCTTCAACAATCTCGACCCCGCCGACATCGCCGGCCAGCACGAAATCCTCCGATCCCTCTTCGGTACTTGCGGCGAGAATCTGCACGTCAACCAGCCCTTCCGCTGCGACTACGGATGCAACATCCATATCGGCGACAATTTCTTTGCCAACTTCAACCTCACCGTCCTCGACGAAGCTCCCGTCACCATCGGCAACCGCGTGCTCATAGGCCCCAACGTGAGCATCTACACGGCATGCCATCCTCTCGACCGTGAGCGCCGCGACGCCTTTGTTGAATGGGCCGAACCCGTTACCATCGGCAACAGCGTGTGGATAGGAGGCGGAGCGACTATCCTCCCCGGCGTCACCCTCGGCGACAACGTCATCGTCGCGGCCGCATCCGTCGTCACGCGCAGTTTTCCGTCAAATGTCCTCATAGCCGGCAACCCGGCCCGCATCATCAAGAACCTCTGATTCCATCCCGTATTGACAATCGCGGCCGTGCCCCCTCGGAGCACGGCCGCGATGATTGTTGCCGGGTGCTTACCGCACGGCCACCTTCGTGGCCTTGCCGCCGCTCACCTTGATATATACCCCGGCGGTTGTCGGCCGCCCTATGGCCATACCTTGGATTGTGTACCAGCGCTCGCCGGAATCGTCGGCCCACACGCTCTCCACGCCCGTCACATAGCTTCGGCCGTACACTTCGAGCTCGTCGACGCTCGTGCCGTAGCCCGTTGAGCGGCGGTGTCCCGTCAGTTTCACATACCGCGCCTGGCGGCCGGCGGCGTCGATTCTCACGGGCTCGGGCGAGTAGGTGTAGCCTTCTACGGTAGCCACGGCGGTGAAGTCGTCGTCATACCCCGTCAGCGACGTCGCCACGGTATAGTGCGTGGCGTAGGCCGGGTTGTTCCAGTAGATGTTCACATGGTCGAGCACGAATTCCGCCCCGAGATCCACAACCATCCACTCTTCGTCGTTGAAGGTGCTGCCCCAGCGCGTGTCGCGGAGGCCGTCCACAGCATGTGAGGCCGTAAGACCATCGTTCTCGTGCGAGCTGTCCCATGCCGTCTTGCCCAGGGCCAGGTTCACTTCCTCTATGGGAAGCACATCAACCGTGCACTGTGCCAGACCTCCGAAATCGATTGTGTATCGTCCGCAAGTGTGCCCGGTGAAGGTCTGTGTGCCGGCGTCGTACACGCCCCCGCCGCTCTCCGCGCCGTCGGCGTCGGTCACCTTGATGTCGATGTCCGAGCTGTTGCCCGAGTAGGGCGCCATGAATTGGTTCATCACCTTGTAGGCTATCGTCAGCGGCACGCCCTGTATGGCCTGCCATGTATCCTTGTCGACTTCGACGGCCGCTGCACGCTCAACGTCGTTTACAAACGTCGTCGCGCTGCTCTCCGCGCCGCCCCCAAGAGTTGCCGTTAGGGTGTAGTGTCCGATATCGCGCGGCACGAAGCTGTTGCCGGCGAAGGTCGCGCTCTTGTCGGCACTCCATGTCACTTCGATGTCGGCGAGAGTGTCGCCGCCGCGCGTGTAGGCCTTGGGTTCGAGAGTGCACGGCGTGTCGCGGTCTATGGTCTGGGGAAGCACGAAGTCTATGCCCAGTACGGCGTCGTCGGCAAGCGATCCGCGCAGGCCGAAGACGCTCATCTCGTACATCGAATAGCCGTAGGCCGATCCGCGCTCCGTGCCCTTCATGCGCACATAGCGTCCCGATGCGTTGAGCACCGTCATGCGGTGTCCCGCTCCCGATGCCGTCTCTACTGCTGCCGTGGTCCACGCGTTTTCGGCGGGAACCATTACGGTCTGCGTACCGCCGGCATAGTTCACTGTCAGAGTCTGCATCTCGCAGCCTGCCGGTGCTACTTGCAGTTCGTAGCGTGCTGCATAGGCGGCCTCCCAAAGTATGTCGATGCGCGACACGAGGCAGTCCTCGCCGAGGTCGGCTACAAACCATTCGCTGTCGGTGTGCGCGCTGCCCCAGCGGGTGTTGCTGTCGCCGTCGCAGCCGCCCGTGGGCATCGTGCCGACATTCTCGGCGCTCGACGCCGCCACTTCCGCACCCGTGGATATGCAGGGCATGGGCGGCGTAATGAATACCTCGACGCTCGCCTCCTTGCCGGCAGTCGCCGACTGCGCCGTCACCGTATACTTTCCGGCGGCAGCCACCGTGAGCGGCATGGTCACCTTGCGCGCGCCGGCGGTCGGGGAGGTGAGTGTCCATTCGGTGTCGTCGGGCGTGGTCTCGTTGCCGTACTGGTCGGTCACAGTGAAACGCCCGGCCACGGCAACGCCCTTCTCGCATATCTCGGGTACGCCTTCCACGCGTGCCGTCTGTGCCGTCGGACGCTCGTTCACCGTTATCTCGACGCTGCGCTTGATGTCGCCGCAGCTCGCTTCGAGGGCGAAACGGCTGTCGCGTGTAGCGTTGGTGTTGACACTCAGTGTGTTGCCGCGTATTTCGGCCGGTGCGTCCGCTTGCAGGCGTAGGGCCGTTTCGGCGTCGGCTACCGTGCCGCCGTATTGGTCGAGTACTCTGACGGTCACCTTCACGGCCTCGCCGGGAGGCACTGTGTTGCCGCCCTCGATGCTCACTTCAATCTCGCTCGCCACTGCGTCGGCCGATATGGCGGCCAGTCGTCCGGCGGGAGCGTTCACGGTCTTTACCGGGCTCCCCGACGCGTCGTAGAAATGTACCTGCCGGTCATTCTCGCCGGGGTTGTATACTATATAGGTGCGCACTCCGTCCTTGCTCCTTACCTGCGCCGTGGGCACGTCGGCATGGATGTTGAAGTCGGGCTCGCCGTAGGTCAGATGGCTGTGTATCACATAGTAGGTGATGTGCGACGTGCTCACGGCCGTGGCTATGTGCATGCCGCGCTCGCGGGCGGTGTCGAATATCCGCGCCGCCTCGGCGGGGTCGCTCCGTTCAAGGTATGTGAGCGCCACATTGCCCCAGTCGTTGTTGGCCAGAGGGTCTATGGCCTCGCCGTTGTCGCTGTTGTAGGTGGTGTCGAACCATGAGTGTGAGAATGTCGAGTTGGCACCGCGCATCATGTCGTCGAAGGCCCACGCCGTGAAGTCGGCGTCCCATTGCAGATAGTCCAGCGCCGGCGACACTGGCATCCACTGTATGCCGTGCATGAAAAGAGGGTCGCCGCCGAACCATGTCCACCACCCTATGCCCTTGCCCGTGATGTTCGAGTTGTAGGCATACGGATATTCGTCGTAGTTATAGTTGGCCTGGCGCTCGCCCTTGCCGGCCCACGCCTTGCGGCCTCCGCCGTTGGCGGGGCGCGGTGCGTCAACGTCGTACCAGTATTCGCGCGTGGCCCGCGCCTCGGTGCTCCAGCCCCATATGCCGGCATCGCGCATCTCTTTGTTGCCCAGCGCCACGCCCAGAAGGTAGAGGCCGCCCCAGCTCTGCATGGCCTCCGAGGTCGACTCCTGGCCGTTGCCGTTGTCGTTGCCGTGGTCGCCCAGACCGCCGGCCCACGAGTGGCCGCACCAAGGGTCGAGCGTGCGCATGAAGGGAAAGCGGCCGTCGGTGCGGTCCCAGTTGGCGTAGTCCTTGGCTATCATCGTCAGGAGCTCGCCGTAGCGCTCGGCGAAGTCCTTGTCTTCGAGGCAGAGCAGCGCTGCGGCGTAGGTGAAGTAGCCGTAATGGAAATGATGGTCGTTGAAGGCGTCCGAGTCATACGACACGTCGAAGCCCAGCATCGCTCCCCAACGCGGATAGTAGCTGAAAAAGAAGGTGTCCTCGCCGGGCGTATAGGTGAGCCAGTTTTCGAAAGCCTCGCGGAGGCGCCGTTTCGACTCCTCGTGGATGGCCGTCGCACCGGTTTCCTTGGCGAAGCTCATGTTCATGGCCATCTGCACGAGGCCTTTGCCGCCCCAGTAGGTGTCGCCGCCGAAACTGCCGCGCGACGCGTAGTCGGCCATCAGCGACTCCATCACCTCCGGGCGGTAGCCGTTGGCGGCCGCGTCGCCCTCGTGGGGTGCGGCGTAGGTCGGAAGCATGCCCGAGAAGCGGTAGGAGTAGGCGAAAGTGCCCGACGCCGACGCCCCGAGCTTCATGCGCCCGCGGGGCGTCGTGAAGCCCTCGTTGTCGACGAAGCCGAAAGTCGCGCCCGCGAGTGCATACTTATAGGCGTGTGGCAGAAAGCCTTGAAGTACCGGGGCCTGTGCGCCGGCATCACGGAGATTCTCGGCCGTGACGGTCCAGCGGGTGTCGACACGCGACTGCCCCTCGTCGTAGCTCCACTCCACGCGGGTGTCGCGCGGTATGCTCGCCGCATACGGAGCAAAAGCCGCCAGGTCGGCCTCCGTGCGAAGAAGCGCCACCGAAAGCCATCCCGGCGCCATGCCGAAAGCGAGCTTTCCCCTTGCGAGCATAGGAAGGCTTCCAGCGGGAAAATACACGCCGTAGAGGTCGCCGTCGATGTCGATGCCCGTATACGATGCCGTAGTGCCGAAGAGCCGTGCCGTTGGCCCCGTCTTTATCTCGGCTTCAATGCCGCCTGTAAATTCTATCCATGTGAACGGCGACCCGTGCGCTGCCGTAACCTTCATCTCGCCCCCGCCGCTCTTTGCCGGCATGCGGAAGGTCACGTCCCAGTCGTGCCAGTCGGCAGCGATGGCCGCATCGGCGCGATAGCGTGCGGCACCCACGGTGAGGTTCGTTCGGCTCTTGATTTCCTTCCCGGCGTCGGCCCAATAGCTCGGCCAGTTGATTTGCACGCCCTCGTCCGACGTTTTGAGCATCGCCGGATAGCTCCAAAGAGCACCGCTGAATCGGTTGTTGATAATATCCGTCCACCAGTCGTTGGTAGGCAGCGCACGCCCCGGCACCTCGACGTGCCCGTCGAAACTCGACGCACGCTCGTCGGCGAAAATTTCGCGCGTCAGCATTGCCGTCGCATTGAAGCCCGGACCGCCCGGTGTCGTTTTGGCTTTGTAAAAAGGAGGTGCCGACGCATAGCTGCCCCCTCCGGCGGCAACAGGCGTCTGTGCCACGGCACAGCATGCCATAATTACGGCAGCCGCAGCCGCCACAATCTTGCAAGAATACATGAATTTTGGTCTTTTTAGAATTATTCCGCAAAATTAATCAAAATATTTTATACTCCCAATATCCTGTATTCTTTAATAGTTTGTCTTTTGCAAATGTTAATTTAGTGTTAAAAATGCCGATTTTACCCCTACTTTTTCCCATTGGGAAAAAATCGGGGATAATACGTTCGGGGCCGTCGTAATTTTGT
>CABRZA010000135.1 GCA_902475285.1 uncultured Porphyromonadaceae bacterium | reverse complement strand
CCTGGGCGGAGTTGACTGAGGGCGTAGCCCGAAGGCAACTCCGCCCAGGGATAGGACCCGGTCAGTCAACCTTATCCAGAGATAGAGTAAACCAATATCAGTAAACATACCAAACCGAGTCAACCATTTTCAGGAACGGACACTATTTCTGCGAAAAATGTATAAAAGTTTCTAATATAGGAAGCGGTTTGCGAACTTTTTGCTAATTTTGTAGATTATGATACGAAAATTCAGCTTCCTGCAATATTTCTTCGGCGCCGCCGTGGCGCTTAGTTTGGCGTCGTGCGGCGACGAACCTCCGCAGCCGCAGCCAGAACCCGAACCCGAGCCGCCGGGGCGTACGGTCCTCGTCTACCAAGTGGCCAACAACAACCTCGGGCAGCCCGGCACAACTTACGACCGCCTCGACATCGAGGAGATGCTCGAGGCCTCCGGTGCCGGCGATATTCCCGCCGGCTCGCACCTGATGGTGTACAACGCCGGCTACCGCAGCGATCCAGTGCTCATGGAGGTTACATCCGACGGGCTCGACACCATCCTTACCTACGACCGCTCGATGCCCTCCGTCGATAGCCGACGCATGCTCGCCGTGCTCGCCGACATGGAGACTCTGCGCCCCAACCCGCAGTACGGCCTTGTGCTGTGGAGCCACGGCACCGGCTGGGTGCAGGACGGCATGGCCGATGTGCTCGACGACAGCCGCCGTCGCTCCTTCGGCAACGATGCCGGCAAGACTATGAACGTAACCACTCTCGCCGCCACCCTCGAGCGCGGCCCCGAGTTGGCGTGGATATATTTCGACTGCTGCTTCATGGCCTCGGTAGAGACCCTCTACGAGATGCGCCACACCGCGCCCACCATCGTTGCCAGCCCTACGGAACTGCGCGTCGAAGGTATGCCTTACCACCTGAATGTTAAGCACTTCTTTGCCGACGGCAACGCCGACCTCCTCGCCGCCGCCCGCAGTACGTTCGAGTATTACGACCTCGGCTTTACCGGCAGCGGCCGCACATGCACCATGACGGTGGTCGACACACGCTTTCTCGACGCTCTGGCACGCACAACGGCGGCGATATACACCGCGTCGCCAGTTGCCGTGACCGACGGCTACGAGCCACAGCGCTACGAGAACCTCCGCCAGAGCTGCAAGTACTTCGACTTCGCCGACTATGTGCGCGACCTCTGCGTCGACGCCGCAGGCAACCCGCGCTTCGACGGCGCCGAGGCCCTTATGGCCGAGTTCGACGAAGCCTTCGCGCGTGTGGTGCTCTACGCCGACGCCACACCCAGGCTGTGGAACGCCGTGGATCTCGACCGCGCCACCGGCCTCTCCACCTATATACTCAATAAACCATCCGACGCCGATACCAAGAATTACAGCACACTTTCCTGGTATGCCGACGTAGCCTCCAAGCTTCATAAATGAATCTGCTCACTATCTTGGCCGACGTCGCACCGGCCCTCCCCGACAGCGTGCCCTCGCGCGCACAGGAGATGGAAGTCCTCCGTTCCCTGCCTTTCGACGAGCTCATGACACGGCTGGTCAATTCTGCCGTGTCGTTTGCCATCAATCTCCTTATAGCCGTAGTGGTGTTCTATGTAGGACGCCTGATAGTAAACAAATTATACCGTTTTGTGAGCGGTATTTTCATACGTCGCAACATCGACCGCTCGCTCACCACCTTCGTGCTGAGCATGGTGAGGATAGTGCTCTATTTCATCCTCATAGTCATTGTGATCGGCATTCTCGGCATCGAGACGTCGAGCTTCATAGCCATCTTTGCCTCTGCCGGCGTTGCCATAGGCATGGCTCTGAGCGGTACCTTGCAGAATTTCGCCGGCGGCGTGCTCATACTCCTCCTCAAACCTTATAAGATAGGCGATTACATCGAGGCCCAGGGCTATGCCGGCACTGTGCGCGAGATTCAGATTTTCCACACCGTGGTGTGCACCCCCGACAACAAGGCCATCATAATCCCCAACGGCGGCCTCTCCACCGGGTCGATCAACAACTGGTCGCGCGAGAGCCATAGGCGCGTCGACTGGGTGATAGGCATATCCTACGGCGACGACGTTGAGGCCGCGCGCCAAAAAATCCTCGAAATCCTCGCCGCCGACCCGCGCGTGCTCAAAGGCGACGAGAAGCTCGACAGCGACATAGCCGACGACCGCCAGCGCGAGGCCGACGAAGCCCGTGCCGCCGACCACCGCGGCTTCATGGCGCGCCTCTTCCGCCGTAAGGCTCAGGTCGTGCCTTCAGCCGGGGCCGACACATCCGCTCCTGTGGCCGCATACCTCGCGCCCGCGCCCGACCGCACGCCCACAGTCAAGCTCAGCGAACTCGCTGCAAGCTCCGTCGACCTCAAAGTCACCGCATGGGTACGCACCGCCGACTACTGGGGCGTATACTACTCCGTCAACGAAGAAATCTACAATCAGTTGCCTGCCGCGGGCGTCAGCTTCCCCTTCCCGCAGCTCGACGTACATCTGCCGGCGGCTACTAAATAATTGTTTATCACATATATGCGTTACACACCTTATATTGCAATGGCTGCACTTACACTTGGAGCCTGCGGCAACGGCGGCAAAGCCGTACAATATCCCGCGGCTCCTGCCGACAGTACCGTCTACGAAGTGAATGGCGTGACAGTTGTCGACACCTATCGTCCTCTTGAAAACGACACAGCAGCAGCCACCCTCGCCTGGGTGGAGGCTGAGAACCGAGTCACGCAGGACTATCTTTCGAAAATTCCATACCGCCGGGCCATCCACAGCCGCCTCGACACCCTCAACCGCTTCGGGCGCCGCGGCATGCCCTCCAAGGAAAACGACGGCCGATACTATTTCTACGCCAACGACGGATCGAAGAACCAGAGCGTGCTCATGCGTCAGGATAGCCTTACGGCCGAGCCGGAGGTCTTTCTCGACCCCAATACACTTAGCGACGACGGCACCGTGGCCCTCACCGGGGTGTTCCAGAGCCATGACGGCAAGTACACCGCATACACCATCTCGCGCTCGGGCAGCGACTGGACCGAAATATACGTGCTCGATACCGAAACCCGCGAGCTTCTGCCCGACCATATAGAGTGGGCCAAGTTCACCGGCGTGGAATGGCAGGGCGACGGTTTCTATTACAGCGCCTACGACGCCCCCGAGGCCGGCAGCGAACGTTCGGGCGCCAACTACAACCATAAGATAATGCACCACCGTCTGGGCACCGGGCAGAGTGCCGACACCGAGGCATTTACCGACCCGGCCCATCCGCTTCACTTCCACACTTCGCAGATGGCCCACGACGAGAGCATGATGGCCGTATTCACCGGCGGCGAAGGCTCGGGCGATGCCGTGATGGTGAAGGATCTCCGCCGCCCCGGTGCCGCATGGACAGTGATAGAGCCCTCGCAGGACTTCGAGAACCAAGTTGTTGAGATGGCCGACGGCACCGTATATCTCCTTACTTCCGCCGGAGCTCCCCGCACCCGCTTCGTGGCCGTCGACGTTCGCCGTCCGGCCCGTGACCAGTGGCGTGAAATCATTCCCGAAGACCCCGATGGCGGCGTGCTCACATCCGTGCAGTTCGCCGGTCCCGACCGGCTCATCGCCGTCTACGACCGCGACGCCGCAAACCGCGCGTACCTCTACGACCTCTCGGGCAAGCTGATTCGCGAGATAGAGCTGCCCACCTACGGCACCGTTTCGTTCAGTTCCTCGCGCGAGAGCAGCGACGTGTTCTACAACTTCTCCTCATTCGCCTATCCGCCCGCAATCTTCTCCTACGACCTCGCCACGGGCGACGCCAAGGAGATATTCGCTACCGAGATTGCCGGCTTCGACCCCGAGGACTATATCACCGAGCAGGTGTTCTACACCTCGGCCGACGGCACGCGCGTGCCTATGTTCACCGTACACCGCAAGAACCTCACGGCCGACCGAACCAACCCCGTGTATCTCTACGGCTACGGAGGTTTCAACATCAGCCTCAACCCGTCGTTCAACCCCAATCGTCTCCTTTGGCTCGAAAACGGCGGCATCTACGCCCAGGCCAACCTCCGCGGAGGCTCAGAGTATGGCGAGGAATGGCATAAGGCCGGAACGAAGATGCAAAAAATGAATGTGTTCAACGACTTCATCGCCGCCGCCGAACATATGGTGGCCGAAGGATGGACCACCCCGCAGCTCCTCACCATCGAGGGCGGCTCCAACGGCGGTCTCCTTGTTGGTGCCACCGTAAACCTGCGTCCCGACCTCTTCCGCGTGGCCATACCCCGCGTGGGCGTGATGGACATGATGCGCTACCACCTCTTCACCATCGGCTGGAACTGGGCGGCCGACTACGGCACTGCCGACGACAGCCCCGAGATGGCCGCATATCTCCACAGCTATTCGCCTCTCCACAACATAAGCAACGACGGCACGCCATATCCGGCCATCATGGTCACTACCGCCGACCACGATGACCGTGTGGTGCCGGCCCACAGCTTCAAGTATGCCGCCACTCTTCAGGCTTCTGACACGGGTGACGCGCCCAAACTCATACGCATCGACAGCAAGGCAGGCCATGGTGCAGGCAAGCCCATAGCAAAGGTCGTGGATGAATATGCCGATATCTATTCCTTTATCTATCAGAATCTTGGTGTAGACCCGACGGCGAAATGACCTGTTCGCGCTATCTGCTTGCAGCACTGACTGCCGTCGCCGCCGTGGCGGCGCAGTCGTGCTTTACGGGTATAGAGAGCACGCCGCGCATCTCGGCCGACGATGCAGCGGCACGCACAGCCCCCGTCCCTCCGGCATCCGCCGAGGCTGCCTTTATGGAAGGCGTACAGCCGCAGGCCCCAGCCGCATGGGCGCCGGGCAAAGCCTTTACGGTGGCCGACGGCCGCATAGGCCGCATCTTTGTCCCGGCTGAACCCGACGACAGCTCCCGCGTGGGTTCCTCACTGTATTTCAAGGCCTTCGAGGCTGCCAACACACTCTCGGGTCTCGACGCCACCGATGTGCTTTTCGCCGACGCCTCGGGTGCCGTGCACCGCTACCGTCTGCCCTCTGTGGCGCTTGCTGCCGTCGACACTCTTGCGCAGCTCGACGTGCCATTCGCCGTCGACAACGAGCTCGTCGGAGCCATCGACAGCCGTCTGCGCGGCCGCCGTCTATACACACGCACGCCGCAGTGGTACAGCCCCGACGGCGACCGCCACGCCATAGCGGGACTGCGCTATGTGGCTGTCGACGTCGACTCTGTTGTTGCCGGCGACCAGTACTTCCCCGCCGCTGTGTGCTTCCACACCGTGGCCGACAGCCGTCCGGGCATGATGCTTATGAGCGTGGGTAACGGCCGTGCCGACACGCGCACTTTCGAGCGACTCTTTTTTCTCGGCGACCCGCGTCGCCAGTATCCCGAAATCAAGGACGAGATATGGAGCCTCATAGTGCGCTCGCGCGTACGCGAGGGCATGACGCGCCAGGAGTGCCGGCTCGCACTCGGTCAGCCCGACGACGTACTTCGCATACCTACCTACGGCGGCATGTCGGAGCGGTGGGCTTACAACGACGGCATATATCTCGTCTTCGATGACGGGTACCTCACGGCCTACCGCCTTTAACGCTTTCACGTATTGAAACATAAATGCCGCACCCGAAAAGGCGCGGCATTTGTGTTGGTATCGCGGGGATTATTCCGTGATAGTGATGATTTGGCAGTTGGCGGCGGTGTTGGTGTCGTCGATGGGAGCGTTGTTGAGGAATTGACCTGCAATTTCACCAACCGTGGTCGGAGTGGTGTCCTTGTAGTCATGGCGCAGATCCTGAGCGATGGTGCAGCCCTTAACTGTATTGTTGGTGAAGCTCGTGCGGTGGTCGCCGAGATTGCCGATGGTGCCTGCCAGGCCGCCCACTTCGCGGTAGCCCTGGATGTAACTGTTCTCCACAGTGCAGCCGGAGAGGTGAATGTTATATTGGGTGAAGCCATAAATGCCGCCCACTTTGTTGCCGCCGTCGTAATTGCTGCCGGCATCGAAAGCGGCCGAACGGACGTCGGCGTTCACAACCTTAACATTGGTGATGTAGTTGTAGGCACCGGCTTCGGCGGGAACGTGGATGAGAGCTACGGCAGCGGCAGCAAAGTGGTTGCTCTCAACCTTGATGCCGTCGATGGTGAGGTCTTTCACGGTGCCGTTCTTCATAAAGCCGATGAGGGCTGCCGTGGAGCCGTCGCCGTTAAGGTTGCTTATCACGCCGCCCTTGATGGTGTGGCCCTGACCGTCGAATGTGCCGGAGAAGGGTGCGTTTGCCTGATAGTCGCCGATGGGGGCAAATTCGTTTGTGCCCAGGTCGAGGTCGTTTGCAAGCTTGATGGTCTTGCCATTGAACTCATCGGAACCGCTGTTTATGGACTTGGCAATGTATGCCAGTTCGGAAGCATTGGTGAGAAGAAGATTGCCTTCGGCGTCGGCAGCGGGTGCCTTGGGCTCGATAATTTCCACGGGTATGCCGGGTTCTTCATAGAAGCCGGGCACGACGGTGATGGTGAGGTCGAGGGGCGAGGTGAGGAGCGA
>CABRZA010000134.1 GCA_902475285.1 uncultured Porphyromonadaceae bacterium | reverse complement strand
AGGGCGCTTAGCTCAGCTGGTTCAGAGCGTCTGCCTTACAAGCAGAGGGTCGGGGGTTCGAATCCCTCAGCGCCCACCACATATTTTCCCCTTCAAAGGGGCGCTTAGCTCAGCTGGTTCAGAGCGTCTGCCTTACAAGCAGAGGGTCGGGGGTTCGAATCCCTCAGCGCCCACCACTACGCGACCGAGTCTTCGATGATTCGGTCTTTTTTTTTGTGCCGGGGGATGGGGCTGACGGGTGCGATTTGCCGGTGTGGGGGAAAGGCCGTATCTTTGCCGATAAAATTTTATTTCGATATGAAACATGTGATAATAGGCGGTGTGGCCGGCGGTGCCACGGCCGCGGCAAGAATACGACGTGTGGCCGAGACCGACGAAATCGTCCTCGTCGAGAAGGGCGAGCATATATCCTACGCCAATTGCGGGTTACCATATTATATAGGCGGCGTAATCGAAGACCACGACAATCTCCTGGTGCAGACGCCGGCGTCGTTCGGGCGGCGGTTCAACGTGGATGTCCGCGTGAATACCGAGGCCGTGGCCCTGCACCCCGAGCGCAAGACCGTGACGCTGAAAGGCCCCGACGGGAGCGTGACGGAGGAGAGCTACGACCGCCTTCTGCTGTCGCCGGGCGCGGTGCCTTTCCGTCCGTCGCTGCCGGGTATCGACCTGCCGGGCATCTTCACCCTGCGCAACGTGGCCGACACCGACGCCATAGCGGACTTTATGGCCTGCCGCAAGGTGCGCCGCGCCGTGGTGATAGGAGCGGGCTTCATTGGGTTGGAAATGGTGGAGAATCTGAGCCACCGCGGCGTGGCGGTCACGCTCGTGGAGATGTCCGACCAGGTGATGGCGCCGCTCGACTTTTCGATGGCCGCCATCGTAAGGCACCATTTGGTGCAGCAGGGCGTCGACCTGCGGCTCAACACCGCCGTGACGGCCTTCGGGAAACGGGGCGACGGCCTCGTGCTGACACTCGGCGACGGCGGCAAGCTCGACGCCGACATGGTGATTCTGTCGATAGGCGTGCGCCCGCTCACCAAGCTCGCTGTCGACGCCGGCATAGCCACGGGCGAGCGCGGCGGCATAAAGGTTGACGAATACCTGCGCACGTCGGCCCCCGATGTATATGCCGTGGGCGACGCGATAGAATATCCCCACCCCGTCGACGGCCGGCCGTGGATGAACTATCTCGCCGGGCCGGCCAACCGCCAGGCTCGCATCGTGGCCGACAACATGGCGCTGGGCGACAGGGTTCGCTACGAGGGTTCGATAGGCACGTCGGTTGCCAAGGTGTTCGGCCTTACGGTAGCCGCCACGGGCCTCGCCGCCAAGCGCCTGCGGCAGGAGGACGTGCCTTATCTCACGGCCACGGTGCATCCCAACTCCCATGCGGGCTATTATCCCGGCGCCGCGCCGATGACCATAAAAGTGGTGTTCTCGCCTGCCGACGGCCGTCTGTTGGGTGCGCAAATCGTTGGGCGCGACGGCGTGGACAAGCGCATCGACCAGCTTGCCCTGGTGATAAAGCACGGCGGCACTGTGGCCGACCTCACACGCGTGGAGCATGCCTATGCGCCGCCCTATTCGTCGGCCAAGGACCCCGTGGCCGTCGCCGGCTATGTGGCTGAGAATATTCTCACGGGCCGCATGAGGCCGGTGTACTGGCGCGAGATGGAGGATCTCGACCTCGCGAAGGTGACGCTCGTTGACGTTCGCACCCATGCGGAGTTCGCTCACGGCGGCATCGCCGGCGCCGTCAACATTCCTCTCGACGAGCTGCGCGGGCAGCTGCACCGCATCCCCGCCGACAGGCCTGTGGTGGTGTACTGCGCCGTTGGTCTCCGCGGCTATCTGGCGTCGAATATCCTGCGCGGCCACGGCTACGACGTGCGCAACCTCGTGGGAGGAATCACCACCTACGCCTCCGCCGTGGGGGCAAAAAGTTAGCCACAGTTTATTGCAAAAAAAAATCAAAGGCTGCGCCTCGGCGAGGGGCGCGGCCTTTGTTTTTGTTATGGTGCGGTGCTAAATCAGTCGATTTTCACCACCAGGTAGTTGCTCAGGCTCCAGAAGAGGGCTGGATTGGTAATTTGGAGCACCTTGTGGCCGTTGGCGTCGACGATTTTATACGATTCCTCGGGCTGGTTGGTGAGCACCTCTGCCTTGTTGGAGTTGAGGTCGATGGCCGTGAGGGTGCGCTTGTCGGCCTTGGTGAAGAATGCGCGGTCGAAGTCGCCCTCCATGAGCTTGGTCTTGCGGAGGAAGCCGGTTTCTATGATTTTGTTTTCTTTAAGCTCGCTCTTGTTGCCGATGGCGTAGTAGCAGGTGTTGAGCTCGTTGGCGAGTTCGACGTTGCGGTTTTCGGTGGAGTCGCGCTGGGCTGTCACTTCGGTCACGGTGGTGTTGAGCGAGTCGACCTTGGTGTCGAGGTTCTCGATGGTGGTCTTTGCCTCGTCGAGGCTTGCCCGCAGGGTGTTTATCTCGGCGCTCTGCGAGTCGATCTGCTGGCGCAGCGAGGTTACGGTCTTTTGAAGGTTGGAGTTGGAGAGGTTGGAGTTGCGGAGCTTCTTCTCGAGGTCCTCGAGCTGATGGCGGCGCTGTGCGAGAGTCTCCTGTATGGCGGCTATGTCGGCGCGTATCTGTGCCTTCTGCCCGGCACTTGGGGCTTCGCTGCCGCCCTGCACGGTGAGGATGTTTTCGAGCTGCTTGATTTGCTCCATGCTGCTCGAAATTTCATTTACGAGGTTGAGGAGCTCGTCGCGGTCGCTGACGGCGCTTGCAAGTTCTTCACGCGAAGCTTCGGCCATGGCCTGGGCCTGACGGAGCTGTTCCTCTTTTTCTTTGTTTGCGCAGCTTGAAAGCAACATGCCGGCTACCAAGCATAAGGTGAGAATTTTTTTCATAATAAGGAGTAGTTAGTGATGATTCGTGTTTTTTCGGGCGATCACTCCTCGGAGCTCTCGTTGTTGTTGTTGCGGTATTTGTTTTTGTGGCGTCGTTCGGAGGCATCGGCCCGCGAGGGTGCGCCTATCACTATAACAATCTCTCCGCGCGCTTGGTTCACGGCAAAATATTCGGCCAGGGCGCCGAGGGTGTCGCGGTGGGTGGTGTCGTGGAGTTTTGAAATCTCGCGGCACACGGCTGCGTCGCGGTCGGTGCCGCAGGCTGCGGCAAGGTCGGCGAGCGTGCGTGCCAGGCGCAGGGGCGACTCGTAGACGATGGACGTGCAAGGCAGCGCGGCGAGGAATTCGAGCCTTGTGGCGCGGCCTTTCTTGGGCGGGAGGAAGCCCTCGAAGTAGAAGCGGTCGCAGGGCAGCCCGGAGTTGACGAGGGCGGGCACGAAGGCCGTGGGCCCGGGAAGGGTCTCCACGTCGAGGCCGCGGCGGCGGCACTCGCGCGAGAGCATGAAGCCGGGGTCGGAGATGCCGGGGGTGCCGGCGTCCGACACGAGGGCTATGTCGTCGCCGGCGGCTATGCGGTCGAGCACGGGGCTGAGGTCGGCGTGCTCGTTGTACTTGTGGTGGCTCGCCATGGGTGTGTCGATGTCGAAGCGGCGCATGAGCACCGCCGACGTGCGGGTGTCCTCGGCCAGAATGAGCGACGCCTTGCGCAGCACCTCCACGGCGCGCGGCGCCATGTCGTCGAGGTTGCCCACGGGCGTGGGCACTATGTAGAGCTTGCCGGCCATCAGTTGCGGATATGGTTCTGTACGAGTGTCACGAAGTCGGCCACGGCGCGGTCCGCAGGGTCGAGCATCATCTCGTTGTAGATATAGTCGGCCACCTCGTCGGGGTTGTCGAAATCTTCGAGCACATGGAGGGTGTTCTCGAAGTCGACGGCGTCGCCGCCGAACACCTCGCGGATGAAGCGGAAGCGTTCGTTGAGGGTGAATGCCTTGGCGAGGTTGCGGGCGGCATGGTCGCGCGGACGGCTCTCGGCCAGGGGGCGAGCCTTGGGGGCTTCGGCGAGAATTTCTGCGGCAGTCGGAGCGGCGGAGGCGGATGTCGTTTCCTCGCGTGCCACAGCGGCTTCGGCGAGGTCGGCCTCGGTGCGGTCTTCGGGTTCGACGGCTTCCTGGGTCTTGACCTCGACGGCATGTGCCTGCGCAAGCACCTCGCGGCCCTGGGTTTCGGCGGCTTCGGCCTTCGGTGCGTCGTGGCTTATGGGAGCGGCCAGATATGCCTTCACGGCACCGAGGTAGGCATCGACTTTTGGGCCGAGCAGGGCGCGGGCCTCGAGGCTGTCGCGGTCGCGGAGCAGGCGCAGGAGGCTCTCGATTTCCACGCTTTGGTTGAGGAGATTGTCAATATCGGTCATAATGTATTGTGTGTCAGCGGCGGCGCTGGGTGCGGCGCTTGCCTGATGTTTTCTTTCGTGCGGGCGACTTCTTCACGGCCGGCATGGGGAATGTTTTCTCCAAGAGGGCCTCGCATGCCTTGCGCACTTCCTTGCGGGGGCAGAAGAAGCCGTTGACCATCATCACCACCACATGGGTGGGCTTCCCGTCGGCGTCGAGGCGGTAGCCGGCGTAGCACTGCACGGAGCTTACGCTGCCGGTTTTCAGAGCTATGCGTCCTTTCAGTGGGCTGTCGGCGAGGAAGCCGCGCAAGGTGCCGTCGCGCCCGGCGCGGGGGAAGAAGGCGGTGTAGTCGTCGGCCCACTCCGACTTCGCCATCCATTCGAGCACGTCGCCCAAGAAGCGGGGCGACAGGCGGTTGGCGCGCGTCAGTCCGCTGCCGTCGTTGATGATGGTGTATTTTGTGTCGATGCCGCGGCTTTTCCACACGCTCTTTTCGCGGGCTATGGCCGCGCCGCGCGACGCTCCTGGAGCTATGGCGCGGAGTATGCCTTCGGCGAAGAGATTGTCGGAGCGCACCATGAGGCTGCGCATAATGTCGCCGAAGGGCGCCGAGCTGTGGCGGTAGAGCAGGGTGGTGTCGCCTGAGGCGGCCACGGGGCTGTCGCCGACCTTGATGTCCTTTGCGCGGAGCTTGCGTGTGAGTTCGGCCACGAAGACGGCCGCAGGGTCGGACACCGACACGTTGATGCTCCACTTGGTGTCGTTGGGGTCGCGCGTCCATACTAAAAGGCGGTCGGAGAAAGCGCCTCGGAGTATGTCGTTGCTCTTTGCTCTTTCGAGGCACACTTCGAGGCCCGGAGCCTCGGGCTCGGTGCGGCCGGTGGCGGGGAAGAGGGTCACCATGTTGTCGCGCCAGTTGAAGCCGTGCAGGGCGGCGCCGTAGGGCCACGCCACGTCTTCTATTTCCCACTGCGGTATGGGCCCGGCGCCCGATAGGGTCTCCTCGACCACGATGGCACCCTCGATGGCGGTGATGCCTTCGTCGGCGAGACGCGAGGCTATGGCGTCGGCAAAGCCGCGGCTCCCCTTGAAATTCTCGCTTTCGAGCGTGGGGTCGGCGGCGGCGCGCACCACGAGGTTGCCGTGCAGCACTGAGCCTTCGCGCGTGCCCTGGAGCACTACGGTGGTGGTGAAGGAGGTGTCGGCTCCGCAGAGGCTCAGCGCCGAGGCTGTGGTGACGGCTTTCATCACCGACGCCGGTGTGAGGGCGAGCTTAGAGTTGTGGTCCACGAGCACTTCGCCGGTCTCTATATTCTTGATATACAGACCTACCGAAGTCGCTTCTTCGCCATCGATGCCCAGTGCTCCCTCGGCATGTGCCGAGGTGCATGGGGCGAGGGCCAGCGCAAGGATTGGTATAAGGTGCTTAATCTTCATCGTTAAGGTAAAAAACACTTGTACGGGCGCCCGATAGCGGAGCGTCCGTACAAGTATGGGAAGCACTTTCTCCGAAGAGAAAGTCACGGGCAACGGGTGTGGTGCCCGAAGATTTACTTTTTCACTACGCGGCGCTCTTTGATACGGGCTTTCTTGCCGGTGAGATTGCGCAGGTAGTAAAGTTTGGCACGACGAACCTTACCGTGCTTGTTCACGGTGATGGAGTCGATAAAGGGCGATTCGAGGGGGAAGATACGCTCAACGCCGATGTTGTCGGACATCTTGCGGACGGTGAAACGCTTCTTGACGCCTTCACCCGAAATGCGTATCACTACGCCGCGGTACTGCTGAATACGCTCCTTGTTGCCTTCCTTGATGCGGTAAGCCACTGTGATGGTGTCGCCGGGGAAGAACTCTTCGTGCTGCTTGCCGGTGGCAAAGGCCTCTTCGGCAATCTTGATAAGATCCATTTTGCGGTAATTTAAAATGTTAACATTAATCGCAATATACGCAGGCTGCGTGTCCTGCCAGAGATTACGAAACCGGCTGCAAAGTTAGGCAAAAATTTTATCCTTGCCAAATTTTGCTCCGAAATATTGCGCTTTTTATGGTGTATCTTATGTATTTTATGCGGCTTAGTTTCTTAGGGCTTTTTTTGTCTATGTCCTTATGCCTATAAAATTAACGCCGGCAAGCTAATGCTTACCGGCGCTGCTGGGGTGCCGAGTGGGACTCGAACCCACGACCTTCGGAACCACAATCCGACATTCTAACCAGCTGAACTATTGGCACCATCTGATTTGCGCTGCAAAGTTAGGCATTTTTTTTGAATTGACAATACTTCCGATGCAATTTTTTTTGATTTTCTTTCGAC
>CABRZA010000133.1 GCA_902475285.1 uncultured Porphyromonadaceae bacterium | reverse complement strand
CGGTCGTCTGGGGTTTACCATAACGACGTCGCTGCGCGACTCTCGTCGATATCGCTCTAATGTTCAAATACATGTGACATATTAGCTAATAATAGACTTGGAGGTTTTGCAACACCCTCCCACTTCGTGGCTGCCGGACACCTCTGTGTCCTCTGTGTGATATTTTGCGCCCTCTGTGCTTTCTGCCAAAAAAAATTCCGGGCGCCGATTCGTGCGAATCGGCGCCCGGCGTGCTTGTTCTAAGGAATGTTAGTTGAGGGCCTTCGAGAGGTTGTAGTTGGCGAACTCGAGGTCGTCGACGGCGCGCTTGGCGAGGCTGCTGTCGAGACGCACGGCCTGACGGAGGTTGGTGTTGAGCATCGACTCGTTGTTGGTGCGGGCACCCAGGATGGCCATCAGATAGTAGGTGGTGGCGTCGGGGGTGTCGATGGCGGCGAGAGTCGACTTGGCCTTGCTGTAATCTTTGGTAAGAATCTGTGCCAGGGCGGCGTTGTTGCTCTTGCTGTCGCCGAAGGCGCGCACGGCGGCGGCGGCGTCGCCCTGCTTGAGGTAGTAAACGCCCATGGCGTCGCCAAGCTCCTCAACGCCGGCGGCAGAACCGAAGTACTGGTTGGCCTTGGCGTAGTTGCCGTTGAGCATTTCGATGAGGCCGAGGTTCATCTGAGGCTCGCCGTTGCGGGTGAGGCGGGCAGCCTTCTCGAACGATGCCTTGGCGGCGTCGTAGTCGCCGTCGATATACTGTGCCATGCCCAGGTCGTTCCAGGTGCGGTAGTCGTTGGGGTAGAGGCGGGCAGCCTTGTCGTAGATGGCAAGGCGGGCGTTGTTGCTGTCGGCCAGGGTGGCGGCGTAGAGGATTTCCTCAACGGTGAGCTTCGAGGGGTCGTTCACCGCCAGCGAGGCTATCTCGGCGTCGCTCTTGCCGATTACGTCGACAGAAGCCGTGATGCGCGAGTAGCGCAGCTGCGGAAGAATCTGGTCGGCAAGCTGCTCGAACACCGACGAGAGGTTGCGGATTTCACGCTCGCGCTGCTCGGGGTCCTTGTACATCGAGAGTACGCTCAGGATGAGGTCCTTGTCCTGGATGTTGCTCTGCGCAACGAGCTTCTGGAAGCCTTCCCAGTCCTGTGCGGTGAACTGTGCGGTGAGCTCGCCGAACTCGGTGATTTTGTCCTTTTTGAGCTGCTTGTTGAGGTATTCCTTGGTGTTCTTCTCGCGGTTTTCGGCAAGGCGTGTGTTGAGTTTCACGCCGCCGTCGGGCGAGGCGTAGCTCGATATGTTGATTTCTTGAAGCACGCGGTTGCTGTCGGCGTTGGCGGCTATCATTTCCTTCTGGAGCTCGAGCATGGCGTCGGTGTTGAGCTGGCCGGCGCGGATGTTGGCCTGGTTGATGAGGAACATGATGTCGGCGGCATACTTCTCGTTGATGATGCGCTGGAAGGCGTCGGGGGCGAGGGCCGGGTTGACGGTGCGGGCGTCGGCGAGGGCGGCGGTGGCCACTACGCCGTTGGCAACCTTAACGCGCGGAAGAACGTACTGCTTGCTGCCCTGGCGAACGGTGAAGTCGAGCATCAGCTCGCTCTTGGCCATGGCCGGCTGGTATTTGAAGTCGACGGGTATGGTCTGTGTGCTGCCGTAGTCGTAGCTTATCACGGGCGCGTTGCCGCGTACCTTCTCACCCTGGAAGGTATAGGCCTGCGAGGTCACTTCCTGACCGTCGAAAACAAGGGTGGGGGTGACGGTAACCTCGGCGTTCTTCACGAAGAACTTGGCGGGGATTTTGGCGCTGACACGGGCGGGAACGTTTTCGCCTACCACTTCGAGCGGGTCGGGAGTTACGCTGAAATAGTCGGAGCTGAACTGCCCCAGTTTTTTGCCGCACGAGCTCATCGTGAGGGTGAGCCCAAGAGCAATAACATAGCACAATTTGCGATTCATAATTGATTATTGTTGTGTATAAGTTGGGTTGAATGTCTGTGTTGCGGTCGATGTCGGTTTTCGAGGAGTTACTTGGCGCAAAATTAATATTAAAAACCGACATTAACAAACCGTTTATGGCCGTCGCCCGACGCTTTCGTCGCATTTTAACATTTTATAAGTGCGCGCCGCCCCTTATTCGCCGCCGCCTTTCCGATTTTTATTATTACTTTTGTGCATCGGAAAAACAATTCTTATACTTATGCTCGAAATAAGTGAAATTTTCAATGCGGCGGCCGTGCTCAAAGACGTGGCCCGCAAGACCGCGATAATACCGGCGCCGAAGCTCGCTCCCGGCGTCGACCTCTATCTCAAAACCGAAAACCTCCAGCTAACCGGTTCATTCAAGCTCCGAGGGGCCTACTACAAGATTTCGCAGCTCACCGACGACGAGAAAGCCCGTGGCGTGATAGCCTGCTCGGCAGGAAACCATGCCCAGGGTGTGGCCCTCGGCGCTGCCCACAGCGGCATCAAGGCAATAATATGCCTCCCCGCCGGCGCTCCCATCTCGAAAATCGAAGCCACAAAGAGCTACGGCGCCGAGGTGTGCCTCGTGCCGGGCGTCTACGACGACGCCTACGCACGCGCCGTAGAGCTCCAGCAGGAGCACGGTTACAGCTTCGTCCATCCTTTCGACGACCCCAAGGTTATCGCCGGACAGGGTACCATTGGCCTCGAAATACTCGAGCAGATGCCCGACGTCGAAGCCGTCGTGGTGCCCATCGGCGGCGGCGGCCTCATATCGGGCGTGGCATTCGCAATCAAGACCCTGCGGCCCGACGTGAAGGTATACGGCGTCCAGTCGACGGGAGCCCCCTCCATGGCGGCATCGCTCAAAGAAGGCAAGCTCTGCCACCTCAACGACGTGTCGACCATCGCCGACGGCATCGCCGTCAAGGAGCCCGGCGTAAACACCTTCGACATGTGCAACCGCTACGTCGACGAAGTCGTGACGGTGAGCGACGACGAAATCGCCGCCGCCATCCTCGCCCTCATCGAGCAGCAGAAGCTCGTGGCCGAGGGCGCCGGAGCTGTGTCGGTGGCTGCCGTGATGTTCGGCAAGGTGCCCGTCGAGGGTCTCAAGACGGTGTGCCTGGTGTCGGGCGGCAACATTGACGTCAACACCCTCAACCGCGTCATCACCCGCGGCCTCAACAAGAGCGGCCGCAACTACACCTTCATCATCGACCTCCCCGACAAGCCCGGCCAGCTCTCGGTGGTGTGCAGCCTCATAGGCGAGAAGGGCGGCAACATCATCTCCGTGAGCCACGAGCGAATCAACACCAGCACGGCAATCAACGGCTGCTCGATACGCGTGGAGCTCGAAACACGCGACCGCGAACACATAGCCGAAATACGCCGCAGCCTCGCCGACGCCGGCTTCAACGTCCTCAACTGAAAAGTTACTGTTGCACCCCTGCCACGCTGCCGAAAATATTGATAATATATTGTATATGAAAAAAATACTCACCCTTGCCGCTGCCTTCGCGGCACTTGCCGCTTCGGCACAGACGCCTGCCGACAGCACCGCTGCCGCGGCCCCCGACACCGCTTTCGTTTTCACCGACGTAATATCGCTCCCCACCACTTCGGTGAAGGACCAGAACAAGTCGGGCACATGCTGGTGCTTCGCCGGCACATCGTTCTTCGAGGACGAGATACGCCGCGCCGGCGGCGACTCGCTCGACATATCCGAAATGTACACCGTGCGCATGTGCTACCTCGACAAGGCCGACCGCTTCGTGCGCCTCTATGGCGAGACCAACTTCGCCGCCGGAGGCTCCATCATGGACGTGCCCTATGTGTGGCGCCGCTACGGTGCCGTGCCCGAGGAAGTGTACCGAGGCCTCAACTACGGCGAGGACAAGCACGCCCACGGCGAGCTCGACGCTGCCCTCCGCGCATACCTCAAAGTGGTGGTGTCGCGCCCCGACAAGCGCCTCTCCACGGCATGGCGCAAGGGCGTCGAAGGCATCCTCGACGCATACCTCGGCCCCGTGCCCGAAACATTCGAGTACAAGGGCAAGACATACACCCCCCGCACCTATGCCGAGAGCCTCGGCCTCGACCTCGACAACTATGTGCCCGTAACCTCCTTCACCCATCACCCCTACTACGAGGCATTCCCCTTCGAGGTGCCCGACAACTGGCTGTGGGCCAGCTACTACAACGTGCCCCTGGGCGAGCTCAAAGAAATCGTCGACAACTCCCTGGCCAAGGGCCACACCCTCGTATGGGCCGCCGACGTGAGCGAGGACGGTTTCAGGTGGGCCGACGGCGTGGCACTCATGCCCAAGGGCAAGGACGAAGCCGACATGGACGGCACCGAGCTCTCGCGATGGGTGAAGCTCTCCGACAAGGAGCGCCAGAACGAGAAGTTCGCCTTCAAGGGCCCCGTCGAGGAGATTGAGGTAACGCCCGAAAGCCGCCAGGAGATGTTCGACCGCCAGGAGACCACCGACGACCACGGCATGGAAATCGTCGGCACGGCCGTCGACCAAAAGGGCAACCGCTATTATAAGGTGAAGAACTCCTGGGACGACAACCAGAAGTACGGCGGCTTCTTCTACGTGTCGGAGCCCTACTTCCTGGCCAAGACAGTCAACGTGATGGTGCACCGCGACGCCATCCCCGGCGGCATCGCCAAGAAGCTCGGCCTCAAATGAAAAGCCTCACACGCGCCATAATCCTCGCTGCGGCGGCACTCGTTGCGGCGGGGGCTTTCACGGCGTGCCGCACCACCGAGGCCAACTACCGCGCCGCCTACGAGAAGGCCGTGGCCGCACGCGACGAAGGCACCGACATCGACTCCACCGTCTACGGCCGGGTGCGCCGCCGGGCCGACGTGCGCACCGTCGACACCCCCTCGGGCCCCGTGGAGCTGCGCCGCCAGGATGTGGCCGTCACCGAAGGCCAGGACTTCGGCCAGGACGCCCTCGCGCGCTACGGCGTGGTGGCCGCCCAGTTCAAGCAGCGATTCAACGCCGAGTCCTTGCGCTCGCGCATGGCGGCCGCCGGCTTCGACAGCACCATCGTGGTCGAAACCGCCGAGCCACTCTACTACGTCGTCGTGGCCTCCTACCCCCACATCGACCAGGCCATAGCCACGCTCGAAACTCTCCGCGCCTCCTCCCCCGTGGCACTCCGCGAACCCTGCCCGTTCATCCTCGACGCCTTCCGCAAGCGCCGCAAAATGTAATTGTCTGCTATGTTTTCCTTCTTCAAGAAAAAACCGTCGGCGCCCGCCGAGCTGCCCTTCCACACCGACATCCACTGCCATGTGGTGCCGGGCGTCGACGACGGCTCGCCCGACGCCGAAACCTCGGCCGACCTAATCGAGGCCATGCAGGCCTGGGGCATACGCCGCATCATAGCCTCCCCGCACGTCACGCAGTATACCTTCGAGAACGACTCCGCAACCATCCAACCCGCCATGCGGGCCCTGCAAGCCGAACTCGACCGCCGGGGCAACGCCGTCGCCGTGAGCCATTCCGCCGAGTACCGCCTCGACGAGCTCTTTCTCCGCCGCCTCGAGGCCAACGACCTAATGCTCCTTCCCGACGACCACATCCTCATCGAGAACTCCTTCCTGCAAGAGCCATGGAACCTCGACCAGCTTGTGTTCGACCTCCTGGTGCGCAACCTCCGGCCCATCCTCGCCCATCCCGAGCGCTACGCCTACTACTACAACCGCAAGGAGCGCTACGCCGAGCTCCACTCCACAGGCCTCGCCTTCCAAATCAACCTCCTGAGCCTCGCCGGCCACTACGGCAAGGCCGAGCAGAAGATAGCCGAGCACCTCATTGCCGAAGGCCTCGTCGACTTCATAGGCACCGACCTTCACCGCCGTTCGCATGCCGCCAGCATCGACGCCTACCTGCGCACCTCGCAGGCGCGCCGCCACTTCGACGCCCTCGCCCGCACCCTCCGCAACGACACCGCCTTCCCGGCAAAATGAAAGTTATCTGAGTCTGACAGGTCAGACAAGTCCGACCCGTCCGACAAGTCTTGTGCCCCCTCTGCGGCGCCGTGAGCTATTTCGCGCCCCTATGGATTTTTTGCAAAATTTTGCGGCCGGAAATTTGCATATTCGAACTGAACGCCGTAACTTTGTGTTGTAAAAACAAGGCGGCACGAGAGCTGCCCGAGATTCCGACAACAACCCTACCGCATACCACATCAAAGTAGATTGGGAAACTCGTCAAATTTACGTGAAATACCGAGACAAGCTTCGCCGTCCGATGGCGGGCCTCGACGGTGCCGCGGCGCCGGAGCCTTTGAGCCGGAGGATTACAAAGGGCGGCAAGCACTCAAATCCTGTCTTATCGGAGTTTCATCGCATCCTTTGATGTGGCTCTTACACCACTCCCGCCCTGCGGGAGTGGCTTTTTTTGCCCCGCTTTTCTGCCACTATCCGGCTCGCGCGGCAGCGCGGGCGCCTCTGTGCCTCTGTGTGATATTTTCGATTTGGATGACATTCAAGGGGCGGCCGCGATGAATCGCGGCCCAATGGTGTTTCCTTAGGATGTTTTCCAATACGCGAGTGGGCTTACACCCCTCGGATAAAAATTGTCGCCGCCATGCGGCTTTTTGCACGACCTTTGGTCGTGCCATTTGCAATTTAAGGATTTTCATACTTAATATCAGCATCTATTTTTTTTGAGGGGCGATGGGGTAGCAAAACACG
>CABRZA010000132.1 GCA_902475285.1 uncultured Porphyromonadaceae bacterium | reverse complement strand
AAGTGTCAAGTTGACGGCAAGATTGATTACGGCTATGCTCGCGCGGTCGATGAACGACCATTTATATACATTCCCTTGCTTCATTCGCACTCGCTATTGACCCACAAAATTAGTGAATTTTCATAAGTTGGCCAAACACGAGTCCAAACCATGCATCAGTTTTCGCGAAGAAGCATATTTGTGAATTTTTGCGTATCTTTGTAAGAAATATCAGCAACCATCATGGAATACAGAAGCTACACCATTGCGGGCGAGGAAGTGCGAATTCCGATTCCGCACAGCTATACGGACTGCGGCGAGCTTATCCGCTCCGACGCATACCGCCACACGGGGCGCCGCGACAGCCTCTTTAAAATATGGCTCATGGGGCTCAACCGCACAAGCGTCGGATTCAGCTTCTGGTGGCGCCTGGCACAGCACCGCAAGGGCTGGTTCTATATACCGGCAAAAATTATGGTGAGGCGCTACAAACGCCGCTACGGACTTACGATACCTCCGCGGACCGTAGTAGGGTACGGCCTGTATATAGGCCATTGTCAAGGACTTATCATCAACCCATCGGCCGTAATAGGCAATAATGTGAGCTTTGGGCAGTTCTCCACCGTAGGTGCCGGCAGCGGCGAAGCGGCGAAGATAGGCAACAATGTGTATTTCGGGCCGTCGGTATGCGTTGTTGACAATGTGGAAATTCATTCGGGCAGCTGCATAGGAGCCGGCGCGGTGGTTACCCGCAGTATCACCGAGGCGTCGGTTGTGGGCGGTGTGCCCGCAAAGAAACTCAACGCCCCACTCCACCCGGAATATATAGGCAATCCGTGGCCGCTGCCGTAGGCTAAAACGGATGTAGGGCCGAGCGATGCTCGGCCCTACATGCTTATGGCGATGGAATTGATTATTCGCCGGGGATGATAGCGTCGTTGGGGCAAACGCTTGCGCAGGTGCCGCAGTCGATGCAGGTATCGGGATCGATATGATAGATATCGCCTTCCGAAATAGCGCCAACGGGGCACTCGGGCAGACAGGTGCCGCATGCTACGCAGCTGTCGGTAATTACATATGCCATAGTTGTAAGTTTTAGAAATTTAGGAATTGGTTGTTTTCGTCTTGCAAAGTTAGCGCTTTTTTCTTTGGTTGCAAACAATGCGGGCAAAAATTTTTTCGATCAGCGATATACCCGGCGAGCGAAAGCGGCGGTGAGGGGGCGGCCGAAGTATGTGAGGAGGGCACCGAGGCGGTTTTTGAGGCGGACGTCGCCGTCGGCGAGGATGGCGCGGCGGTTGGCCACGAGGCGCTGCCAGCAGCGGGCAGCGAGGGCGGTGTCGCCGTGTATCGAAGCCAGGGCGAAGATGTTGAAGTCGGCACTGAAACGGCGGCTTCGAGCGGCGGCTTCGAGCGCACTCCCCTGCCCTTCCACGGCGGCACAGATGCTGTCGACGGCACGCAGGGCATCGGCACGGTCGGGGGTATAGTTATTAAGGAATCCTTCGGGATGATCGCGGTAATAATAGACGGGGGTATCGAAATGCGCCACACGGCGCGCACGGAGGTAGAGGCGGGGCACAATCTCGAGGTCCTCGTAGCGCATGCCTTCGGCGAAGCCTTCGGTGCTGCTGAGGATGGTGCGGCGATACACCTTTGCCCATGCGCTCTCATGGCGACCGGGTCGCTGATACAGCATCAACCGCAGGGCCTCGGTGCCGGATGTCGGCTCGGGAAGGGCGCGGGCATCGGGGCGCGGCATATGCCGGCGGCAGAAGGTGGCCGAGGCTATGTCGACCTCCGGGTCGGGCTCGAACGCACGGCAAAGCAGTGCGAGTGCGCCGGGGGCGTAGGCGTCGTCGGCATCGCAGAAGGCCACGAGGTCGCTTTCGGCAAGAGTGAGGCCGAGGTTGCGTGCCGCCGACACGCCGCGGCCACCGCCTGCGGCTATCACCACCTTCGAGGGATGGGCATCGCGCAGACGGCGGCAGATGTCGGGCGTGGCGTCGGTACTGGCGTCGTCGACAATGACGAGTGTCGACCCCTGCGACAGTTGCGGCAGAATGCTCGCGGCACACTCTTCGAGGTATGCAGCGGCATTATATGCCGGAACTATCACACTAAGGGTCATGGATTTATTTTACGATAGCTACGGCAGATGGAGCCGACTCGTTGTTGACGCGGTCGAGAGCCGTAACGACATAACAGCCGGGTGCGGTGGCGGTGAATGATGTGGCGGGCACTACGTCGACGAGGGCGTCGGCACGCTCGATGTCGACTGCCTCGGGAGTGTCGAAACGGTATACGGCATAGCGCACCACGTCGGTGGCGAGGCCGGCCTGAACCGACGGCGTCCAGGTGATTTCGCTGCCGCTGACGGTCACTCCTGCGGGCGAAGCGGGGATGGCGGAAGATATCCAGGTATAGGGGGGCACGAGGGCCGGATAACGCTGGATATCGTTGACGAGCGAGTCGGCGACACCTCCGGTATTGCGTGTCACCGAGTAGCCGGGCCACCAGCAGTTGCCCTGAATGTTGGCGCCTTCGCGGGCGAGGCGGAGTTTATGGCGCAGCTGTGTGCGGTCGGTGGAAGGAGCGAGGTCGGGCTTCGACATGGTGCGGCCCACGTCCTGACCAATGTAGAGATGACGGTGTTGCCCGGCGGTGCGGTTCCACCAGTCGACGAGAACGAGATAGCCGGCGGCCTTGTGTTCGAGTTCCCAATATAGCTGCGGCAGGAGATAGTCGATCCACCCCTCGCGCTCCCAAAGGAGGACGTCGGCATAGAGGGCATCGTAGTTCTGGAGGCCGCTGGTGTCGCTGCCCTTGGGGTCGGTGCTCTTGTTCCGGTAGATGCCGAAGGGACTGATGCCGAAGCGCACCCATGGTTTTTTGGCAGCGATGCGCTTGTGGATGTCTTCGATGAGAAGGTCGACGTTCTTTCGCCGCCAGTCGCCGCGGTCCATTCCCCGTCCGTATTTTGCATATGAGGTATCGTCGGGGAAGTCCTTTCCGGCCACGGGATAGGGATAGAAGTAATCGTCGAAATGGATGCCGTCGACGTTATAGCGGCTTATGATATCGTCGACAACCTGACCGATGAAGTCGCGGTTCTCGGGGAGAGCGGGATCGAAGTATAGCTTGCCGTCGTAGCGCACGAAGCGTTCGGGATGCTTGTGGTAGATATGGTTGGGGGCGAGCTTCTGCTTTGCCGAAGATGTCACGCGGTAGGGGTTGAGCCATGCGTGGAGCTCCATACCTCGGGCATGGGTCTGCTCCACCATGAATTCGAGGGGATCCCAGAACGGCACGGGAGCCTTGCCGCCGTCGGTGAGATAGCAGCTCCAGGGCTCGAGGTCGGAGTGATAGAAGGCGTCGGCCTGGGGTCGCACCTGGAAGAGGACGGCATTGACGCCTACGGCCTTGAGGCTGTCGAGCTGACGGATGAGGTACGCCTTGTTCTGCTCGGTGGTCTGCGATTTGTACTGGCCCTGATACACGGTGTGGAGCCATGCTCCGCGGAACTCCCGTTTCGACAGCTCGGCGGGTCCTTCGGCAGCGGCGGCATTAAATGCCATTGCGGCAGCCGCAGCGAGTGTGATGAATATTTTAGTTGTTTTCATGGATAAGATGTTAAATTAATGGCGAAGTTAACCAAAAAGGACGTGACAAGCAAAAAAGGAGGCGTTCGAGAGGTGAAATTTATAAATTTTTGGCAGAAAGTGCGCGAGCGAATGACGGCAGGGGGTGTTATTCCCATAGAAGAAAGGATAAGATGCCCCAAGCATCCCTCGCCTTGACACGGTGTAGTGATTACAAAGTGTCGGGGTTCTCATAAATAAATAGTTGAAACGTGGAAGGGCCCCGGCCGGCAACGGTCGGAGCCCTTTTGTATCGATATATAAGGCTTACTTGGTGAGGGCGGCTCGTGATGCTGCGAGGGCTGCGAGCTTGGCGTCGGCGTCGGCGAGCTTGCGGCGCTCGGCGTCGACCACGGCAGCGGGGGCGTTGGCCACGAAGCGCTCGTTGGCGAGCTTGCGCTCGACGGAGGCGCGGAAGCCTTGCAGATAGTTTATTTCCTTGTCGATGCGGGCAAGTTCGGCCTCGACGTCGACACCGGCGCTTTGAGGCACGTTGAACTCAAGCGTTCCCACGAGGAACGATGCCGCAGCTGCATCCTTCTCGCATCCGCAGGCTACCTCCGAGAGGTTGGCGAGCTTGGAGGCGATGGCCGCAGTGTCGGCGTCGATGTCGCCGAGCACGCACAGGCGGAGTGCCTCCTTGGGAGCGATGTTCTTGCGGGCACGCACGCCGCGCACGCCGTTGACGATGTCGAGGGCGCGGCTCATGCAGGCGATGATGTCGTTGTCGACGGTACCTGCCACGGGCATGGAGGCGTACATAATCGACTCGCCGTCGCGACGCGTGGCGAGGTTCTGCCACAGCTCCTCGGTGATGAAGGGCATGAAGGGGTGCAGCATGCGGAGTAGCGAGTCGAGGAAGCCCTCGGCGCGGCGAAGCGTTGCGCCGTCGACAGGGCTGCCGTAGGCGGGCTTGATGGTTTCGAGGTATGTGGCCGAGAAATCGTCGCAGAAGAGGCGGTAGACGGTCATCAGGGCCTCGTTGATGCGGAACTTGTCGAAGAGGTCGTCGACTTCGGCAATGGCCTGGTTGAGGCGCGCTTCCATCCAGCGGTGTGCGAGTTCGGCAGTGCGGGGAGCCGGGGCGCTATCATCGACCTGCCAGCCCTTGACGAGGCGGAAGGAGTTCCATATCTTGTTGCAGAAGTTGCGGCCCTGGAGCACGAGCTTGTCGTCGTACATAATGTCGTTTCCGGCAGGTGCTGCGAGCATGAGGCCCATGCGGACGCCGTCGGCACCGTACTCCTTGATGAGGTCGAGGGGGTCGGGCGAGTTGCCGAGCTTCTTGCTCATCTTGCGGCCCAGCGAGTCGCGCACGATGCCGGTGAAGTAGACGTTGCCGAAGGGTTTGTCGCCGGCATATTCGTAGCCGGCCATAATCATGCGGGCTACCCAGAAGAAGATGATGTCGGGGCCTGTGACGAGGGTTGCCGTGGGATAGTAGTACTTCATCTCCTCGTTGCCGGGGCGGTTTATGCCGTCGAAGAGGGTTATTGGCCAAAGCCAGGACGAGAACCATGTGTCGAGGGCATCGGGGTCCTGACGCAGGTCGGCGGCGGTGAGGTTGGGGTTGCCCGACTTCTGTCGTGCCTTTTCGAGCGCCTCCTCGGCGTTGAGCGCCACGACGAACTCGGCCTTCTCGCCTTCGCCGCCCTCGCCGTAGAACCATGCCGGTATTCGGTGGCCCCACCAGAGCTGGCGGCTGATGCACCAGTCCTGAATGTTTTCGAGCCATATGCGGTAGGTGGTCTTGTACTTCTCTGGCACGAAGCGGATGAAGTCGTCCATTACGGGCGCGAGCGATATGGAGGCGAAGTGCTTCATGTTGACGAACCACTGGAGCGAGAGGCGTGGCTCGACGGGGATGCCGGTGCGCTCGCTGAGGCCAATGTTGTTCACATAGTCCTCGGTGCGCTCGAGCAGGCCGGCGGCCTCGAGGTCGGCGGCGATGGCCTTGCGGCAGTCGAAGCGGTCCATGCCGACATACATTCCGGCAATCTCTGCCACGGTGCCGTCTTCGTTGAAGATGTCGATGGTGTCGAGGTTGTGGGTCTTGCCGAGCATGTAGTCGTTCTTGTCGTGCGCCGGGGTCACTTTGAGGCAGCCGGTGCCGAAGTCGATGTCGACGTAGCGGTCCTCAATTACGGGCACCACGCGGCCTACCAGAGGCACCACAACCTTGCGGCCGCGGAGCCAGGTGTTCTTGGGGTCCTTGGGATTGATGCACATGGCGGTGTCGCCCATGATAGTCTCGGGGCGTGTGGTGGCCACAAGCGCATAGTGGCGTCCGGCGGCGTCGGTATGCACCACCGCTCCTTCGGGCACGTCGAGGCTCTCGGGTTCCTCGGCAAGGTAATAGCGGAGGTAGAAGAGTTTCGACTGCTCCTCGACGAAGTATACCTCGTCGTCGCTGATTGCGGTGCGGTTCTGGCAGTCCCAGTTGACCATGCGGAGGCCTCGGTAGATAAGGCCTTTATTGTAGAGGTCGACGAAGACTTTGGTGACGCTCTCGCTGCGGAGGGGATCCATGGTGAAGGCGGTACGCTCCCAGTCGCAGCTGGCGCCGAGCTTGCGGAGCTGTTGCAGGATGATGCCGCCGTATTTCTCGGTCCAGTCCCAGGCATGGCGCAGGAACTCCTCGCGGGTGAGGTCGGTTTTCTTTATACCCTCGGCGGCGAGCTTGGCTATCACCTTAGTTTCGGTGGAGATGCTTGCGTGGTCGGTTCCGGGCACCCATAGGGCATTCTTACCCAGCATACGCGCGCGGCGCACCAGGATGTCCTGGATTGTATTGTTGAGCATGTGTCCCATGTGGAGCACGCCCGTCACGTTTGGCGGCGGGATTACTATTGTGTAAGGCTCGCGGGCATCGGGCTCGGAATGGAAGAGCTTGTGTTTTAGCCAGTAGGCGTAGAGGCGGTCTTCCACCTCGGCGGGGTTGTATTTCTGTGGCAAATCCATTGCAGTTATTTTAGTTTCAAAGTGCAAAATTAGCGTTTTTCGCCCGACAAATCAAAAAAAACGACATGGCGGCCGCGAAAATTAGAGCCTCGGAGTCCTCGGAAAGCTCGGAGCGCTCTGAGGAGTGGCAAACAGCATACTCACCGTATTCACCAACCTCGGAGATTTCACCGAGTTCCCCATCGCTGCCGTGGCGGCTATTTTCGGGCCCATTAAGATAAATTATTTTAAAAAGAGGGGCGGAGGTT
>CABRZA010000131.1 GCA_902475285.1 uncultured Porphyromonadaceae bacterium | reverse complement strand
CCTTTTTGCCCCGATTTTTTCCCATTGGGAAAAAATCGGGTATAATCCCTCCCCACCCGCCGTAATTTTGTGCTGTTATCCAAAAAACTGCAATTGTATGAAAACAAAAAAACACCTCCACACTGTCACCCTCATCGTCCATCTGGATGAAACAACCCCTCAGGCATTTATAGAATTGACCGGCCGCGAAGTAGGGGCGCAATATATTGCGCCCGCCCAGGCTGCACATTCTAAAAAAGCCCCCGCCCTAATCGCCGGCGAATATCTTGCGCAGAGTGTCCGCAAGCCGCGTAAGTCTCGTGTCGTCGAGAGTAAGCGTGTCGGCGTAAACCTCGGGCACCCCCGACGACAGAGCGCGAGCTTCTATACTGTCGATGGCTATGAAGTTGATATAGCGGCTCGAAGAACGCACGTTGCGCGTCCAGGGCATGTCGAGGTTGAGCACAAGCGACGCCTCCGGAAGGTCGAGACCGCGGCACGCCGAGTAGGTGCCCAGAAACACTTCCGTCGCAGAGTCCGATGCAAAGCGGCGGCGCAATTCCCGCCGACGGAACCCCGGCATACCTCCCGCAAGCTGGCAAATGCCTATGCCCGCTGCCGTCAGGGCCTCGGCCATAAGTCGCGCCATGCGCTCCCAAAGGCAGAAAACAGCAACCTTCGTGTGCCCGTCGGCCACGGCAGCTCGCACCCTCTCGACAGCCTCGGCAACCTTCGTGCCGCTGTTGCTGTGCCCGTCGGCCAGATACGTACTGTCGCATGCCATGAGCATGCGCCTGACTGCCAGAAGGAGGCGCCGACGGTTCTTTTCCGAGAGAAAACCGAAGTGCGTCCACTTGTCGGCGAGCTCCATGGCTTCGTCGCGTGCGGAGTCGTGGAGGGCACGCTGCTCGGCCGTGAGAGGAACGTAGATTTCCTCACCGAGCTCCAAAAAGAGCTGGCCCTCCACATCTCGCTTGGTGCGCCGAAGCATGAAGGGCCGAAGGCGCTCCTCCAAGTCGGCAGGAGGCGCGGCCATGAAGCGCTCGCGGGGTCCGAGCGCGTAGGGGTCGACAAACTGCATCACGTCGTAGAGCTGCGCGGGCCGGTCGTCGAGGCGCACATCGCTGAGCGCCAGGAGGTATTCGGCGTCGACGCGCCGAGCGGCCTGTGCAATCTGCGCGTTCCAGGCCGCCAGGCGGTCAACCTTGTCGAGGATGAGCATGTCGGTGCTGAGAGTCCCCAGCGCCTTGATGTCGTTGGCAAGGGTGTGGTAGGAGACTATGCTGTAGCCCTTGCGGCTGCCGTAGAGCTTGCGGCGCTCCGGGGCCTCGCCTTCGATGACGACGGCGTTGTCGCCCAACATCATCTTCCAGTGGTGCCGGAGCGACGTGGGGCATACCACCAGCACCGACCATACCATGCCGTAGCTCGCCAGAAGTTCCACGGCGAGTTGTGCCTGGCTGCACTTGTCGATTCCCGGCTCGTCGGCTATTATGGCGCGGCCGGCGCGGAGGGCGAGGGTCATGGCCTCGAGCTTGTAGGCCGACACGCGGTAGGGTACCCCGTCGATCATGTGATTGATGCTGAACCCATTGGCCAGAGAATTGCGGCGCTGGCGGTCGCGCTCGCCCAGAATCATGTTGAGGGCATCGCCCGTGCAGTAGAAACGCGGGTCGAGACGCCGGGCCTTGTCGACGAAGTCGGGGAGGGCGCCGAGCATGCCGTCGACCGCGATGTTGTCGTCGTCGAAGTAGCGCATGGCCAGAGCCGTGATTTCGTCATGATTGACAATTCCCACCCTGAGGCGCACACGCGGCGGCGTGAGGGTGTAGCAAACGTCGAGCGCCGAGTTGGTGGGCATGCGGGCGTCGGGCTTGCGCCTGTGGGCTTTGAGCCACTGTGCCACGGCCTCGATGTGCCGGCATGTGCCCGTGCCCCCTGTGCGGAAGTCGCCGCAGTCGCAGCTGTTCCACGGGTTGCCCTCGCCGTGATATATCACGCGGTGCGCCATCCGGCTCCGCGGGTTTTCCACCGTATACGCACCTGGCACATTCCGCTCACCCCGCTCCGTCACCGCAAAACCGTCGCGGGCTGTTTTCCTCTCGTTGTCGGTCGTTTCTTTCATCTGAGTTTATATCGTTCTGTGCGACTGTCGTTTATTGGCCCGTTGAAGTCCAGGCCGAAGGCGAAGCCGTAGGTGTTGCCGTCAAGGTCGGTGTAGGGTACGATGTCGTGCGGAAGGTCCTCGCAGTGCTCCTCGATGGCCTGCATCGACGCCGGCATCTCGAAGGGAAGCAGTGTGTCGCTGCCGTCGAAACTCTTGAAGGCGAAGCCGTCGCGCTCTATGATTTTCACCCCCGACTCGGGGTGATAGCCCAATGTGGGGCCGTGCGACTGGCGGACTTCAATATGGTCGCCCAGGTCGACGTATTCGATGGTGTTCTGTGCTTGTGTCATGGAGGCGGAAAGAAGTAATAGGAGCGGGCATGCAGCGCGCATGATGGAGGAAGATTTAAGGCCGTGGATAAAAAATTCCCCTGCCCGGGGCCGTTTTGGTGCGGGGCAGGGGAGATAGGGGGCTTATTCCTTGATGTCGAGGAGCTCGACGTCGAAGATAAGGAGCTGGTTGGGACCGATGCCGGCCTGGGGAGCGCCGTTGACGCCGTAGGCCAGCGAGCCGGGGATGTAGAGCGTGGCTTTGCCGCCCTTGCCCAGAAGCATGATGCCTTCGCGGAAGCCGGGAACCACACCCTGAAGGTTGAAGGTGGCGGGGCCGCGGCCGTCGGTGCTGTCGAATACGGTGCCGTCGATGAGCTTGCCGGTGTAGTTGACCTCAACGGTGGCGTTGGCTTCGGGTTTGGGGTCGACGCCCGGAACCTCAATCACGTAGGCCAGACCCGATTCGGTGACCTTCACGTTGGGGTTCTCCTTCTGCTGGTCGGCGATATACTGCTCGCCTATCATCTTGTTCTGCACGGCTTCGGGCTCCTGCTCTTTCTCGGCGGCCTTCTTTTCGGCGGCAGCCTGCATGGCGCGATCATAGATGGTGCGGAACTGGGTGCTGGCCTCCGACATCGATGCGTAGTCGGTGCTGTCGGCGAGGAATGCGGCCTTGAAGGCGTTCATCACGGCGGCGCGGTCTACATCTACACCCTGCTCCTCCATCTGGTTGAGCTCGGCGTTGATTTGCAGGGCAACCTGCATGCCCATCATGGTGTTGCGGCTGTCGTCGGCGCTGAACACCAGCTGCATGCCGCGCAGGAACTGCTCCTTGTCGGCCTTGGTCTTGTTCTCCATCTGCGAGAAGTCGGAGAGGAGCATAGAGCCTACATAGTTGCCGTAGGCTGTCGAAAGAGAGTCGGCGGCTGTGGCTGAGCCGCTGCCGGCGGTTTTGTCGCAGGCCGTGAACGATACGGCGGAGGCGAGGGCGAGGGCCCCGAATAAAATCTTTTTCATTGTATAATCTTTTGTTGTTGAACGTGTTTGTAGAAGAGAGATATGCTATTGTTCGAGCACTGATATATCGAATTGCAGGGCGCTCCCCGGAGGTATCGCCCCGGGTACGCCGGCGGCGCCGTAGGCCTGTTCGGCCGGTACCGTCAGGCGGTACTCGCCGCCTCGGCGCATGTGTGTGAGGCCTTCGGTCATGCCGGCCACGAGGTCCGACACCACAGTCGTCATCGGCTCCTGGTCGAGGCCTATGCTGTCGAACACGGTGCCGTCGGGCAGCCGGCCCGTGTAGCGCAGAAGCACCGTGGCGTCGGGCGTGAGCGTGTCGCCTTTGCCGTCGAGGATGGTTTCAACCACCACACCCGAGGGCAGCGTCACGGCGCCCGGTGCGGCGGCGGCTTGGGCCAGCAGCTCGGCCGACGCCTTGGCGGTGAGGGAGTTGATGGCCTTGTCGATGGCGGCCACGGCGGCATCATGCTCCTGAGTGTTGTAGGGCTCGGCAAGGAGTGCCGGCAGCATGGCGCGCACGGCGGCGGTGTCGACCGCCAGGCCGGTGTCGGTGATGCCTTGCAGGGCATTGGCTATGGCCAGCTTTATGTTGGAGGCTATGAAGACGGCCACGGCGCGGTCGACGCTGTCGGCGGCCGTCGCAGCGGTCTGTGCCGAGCTGCCGAGGCCGGCAAGCGTCAGAACGCATCCCGCAAGGATGTGGCGCAGGCGTGCCATTTTATGCCTTCGGGTTGATTTCGAGAAGCTCTACGTCAAAGATCAGCGTCTGGTTGGGGCCGATGGGGCCGGCACCCTGTTCGCCGTAGGCCAGCTGCGACGGGATGAAGAGGCGGTATTTGGCGCCCACCTTCATGAGCTGCAGGGCCTCGACCCAGCCGGGGATTACCTGTGTGACGCCGAAGGTGGCCGGTACGCCTCGGTCGACGCTCGAGTCGAACACTGAGCCGTCGATGAGCTTGCCGGTGTAGTGCACCGTCACGCGGTCGCCGGTTTGGGGCGTGGCCCCCTGGCCTTCTTCAAGCACCTCGTACTGAAGGCCCGAAGGTGTGGTCTTCACTTCGGCGCGCTGCCCGTTGGCGGCGAGGAAGTCGTCGCCGGCCTTCTTGTTGATTTCGGCCATGGCTTTGGCCTGGGCCTCCTGCTTGGCGTTGAGTTCGGCGAAGAATTTGTTTACTTCGGCCTTGGCCTCTTCGTAGGTCATCTTCATGGGTGCGCCGTAGAGTACGGCGGCAACACCGTCGGTGAAGTCCTGAACGTTGATGGCGTCGATGCCCGACGCACGGAAGTTCTGACCCATGCTGAGCCCGAGGGCATAGCTGAGGCGGTCGAGTTCTTTATTTTCCATATCGTATGAGTTTTTATGTTTGTCAAAGTTATAACGCCGTGAGGCTCAGTCAAGTTTTAGAACGGCCAGGAAAGCCTTCTGCGGCACTTCCACCGAGCCTATCTGTTTCATGCGCTTCTTGCCCTTCTTCTGCTTGTCGAGGAGCTTGCGCTTACGGCTGATGTCGCCGCCGTAGCACTTGGCTGTCACGTCCTTGCGCACGGCCTTGATGGTCTCGCGCGCTATGATTTTGGCGCCGATGGCGGCCTGGATGGCGATGTCGAACTGCTGGCGCGGTATGAGCTCTTTGAGTTTCTCGCACATGCGCCGCCCGAAGGTCACGGCGTTGTCCTGGTGCGTCAGGGTCGACAGTGCGTCGACGCTCTCGCCGTTGAGCAGGATGTCGAGCTTCACCAGCTTGCTCTCGCGGTAGTCGTGGAGGTGGTAGTCGAACGACGCGTAGCCCTTCGATATGCTTTTGAGCTTGTCGTAGAAGTCGATTACGATTTCGCCCAGCGGAAGGTCGAATATAAGCTCCATGCGGTTGCCCGAGATGTATTCCTGCTTCACCAGCTCGCCGCGCTTGCCCAGGCAGAGGGTCATGATGGGGCCGATGAAGTCCGAGGTCGTAATCACCGAGGCGCGGATGTAGGGCTCCTCGATGTGGTCGATGAGCGTGGGTTCGGGGAGGCCCGAGGGGTTGTGCACCTCGGTCATGGTGCCGCGCTTGTCGTACACGCGGTAGCTCACGTTGGGCACCGTGGTGATGACGTCCATGTCGAACTCGCGGCCCAGTCGCTCCTGCACTATCTCCATGTGGAGGAGGCCCAGGAAGCCGCAGCGGAAACCGAAGCCCAGCGCGGCCGACGATTCGGGCGAGAAGGTGAGCGAGGCGTCGTTGAGCTGGAGCTTTTCGAGCGAGGTGCGCAGGTTCTCGAAGTCCTCGGTCTCTATGGGGTATACGCCGGCGAACACCATTGGCTTCACTTCCTCGAAGCCGTCGATGGCGGCCTCGCAGGGGCGCTCAACATGCGTTATGGTGTCGCCCACCTTAACCTCGCGGCTCGACTTTATGCCCGAGATTATGTAGCCCACGTTGCCGGCCGAGAGCTCGGCGCGGGGCACCATGTCGAGCCTCAGGATGCCAATTTCATCGGCGTGGTATTCCTTGCCCGTTGCCACGAACTTCACGAAGTCGTTCTTGCGGATGGTGCCGTTGACGATTTTGAAGTATGCTATGATGCCGCGGAAGGGGTTGAACACCGAATCGAAAATCAGCGCCTGCAGGGGTGCCTCGGGGTCGCCCTTGGGAGCGGGTATGCGCTCTACGATGGCGCGGAGTATCTCCTCCACGCCCATGCCGGTCTTGCCGCTGGCGCGGATTATTTCCTCGCGCTTGCAGCCCAGGAGGTCGACAATCTGGTCTTCCACCTCCTCGGGGTTTGCCGAGTCGAGGTCGCACTTGTTGAGTACCGGGATGATTTCCAGGTCGTTGTCGATGGCCATGTATAGGTTCGATATTGTCTGGGCCTGTATGCCCTGCGAGGCGTCCACTATGAGGAGTGCGCCCTCGCAGGCGGCTATCGAGCGCGACACTTCGTAGGAGAAGTCCACGTGTCCCGGAGTGTCGATGAGATTCAGTGTATAGTCTTCGCCGTCAAGACGGTAGTTCATCTGTATGGCGTGGCTCTTGATTGTGATGCCGCGCTCGCGCTCAAGGTCCATGTCGTCGAGCACCTGGGCCTCCATGTCCTTGGCGGCGACGGTGTCGGTGAACTCGAGCAGGCGGTCGGCAAGAGTCGACTTGCCGTGGTCGATGTGCGCTATTATGCAGAAGTTACGGATATTTTTCATTGAATGTGCAATTTCAACCTGCAAAAATAACAATTTCCCGCCACTTTTGAAAATCCAACCCCCGATTCATCCTCTAAATTCGCGAGCAAACACTTTTTCTCGGCTGAAAGTGGCCTCGCACGGAGACCACGGAGACACGGCGCTTAGCTATTCGAAAGCAATATCTTATCGGTTGTAGTCTGTTAAAATAGGGAGCGCCAAAGCATTTTCCATAGTAAAACCGGCCTTGTGAATCCAATCATTCAGTTCAAACAACTTTTTTATGGCGT
>CABRZA010000130.1 GCA_902475285.1 uncultured Porphyromonadaceae bacterium | reverse complement strand
GCCGTCGACCTCAGTGTGAATGTCGAAGAATGAGCAAAATACCATGCACAGAGTATTAACCAATATCGAATTTTTCACCTACGAAGAAGAGGTGTGGATTAGAGAGGCCGACGGAACGACGCGACAGATCCACGAATCAGACTATGGATTCATCAGCATCTTTGTGGAGTACATCTCGACCTTCTACCCCAAGGCTTACACCGCGCTGCTGGCCGAATATCAGTGCTGCGCCGCCAACCCTCCCTACTACCGCTACCGAATGGCGGTGCGCTTCATTCGCTGCAATTTTTCGGAGCTCGACTCCATCCCCGACATCACGGCCGACCTGCATTGCAACTTCGAGCACGTCAACTGCCCTATGCGCGGCGAGTGTCGCTACGACCGTGTGATATGCCGCCCGGAGTTCGACCATCGTCTAAGTGCTGCAGAGCTGCGCGTAATGGCGCTTGTCTACGAGGGCCTGACAGAGGAAGAGATCGGAGTGCGCCTGCGGCTGTCCCCGCATACAATTCATACACATGTGCGCAACGCTTATTCCCGCCTCGGTCTGCACTCGAAGGCCGAGTTTATGAAGTATGCGGCGCAAAATAATCTATTCTCATGAAATACAGTCAATACGAAATCGAAAAGCTCAAGAAGGACGCCGACATACGCCGCATCATACCGGGCGCGAGCATGAGCCGCCTGACGCAGGAGGTAGAGTGCCCATTTTGCGGCAAGAAGAAGTTCTACATCAACCGCAAGAAGGGCGGCAGCGGTGCCCGCTGCTGGGCGTGCGAGAACGGATTTGCCAACGCCGTCGAAGCTTATGCCTATTACAGCCATCTCGACATCAAGAAAGATTATGTCCGTTGTCTCGAAGGCACCGCACACGAATGCGGCGTAATCATCACGCCCGAGGAAACGGCCCGCAAGGAGTCGGTGCGCCAGGCGCGCGAGTCGGTGCAGTCGTCGTTCTGCGCCCGCCAGCTCGAGGGTTCGGGCCTGTCGGTCGACGACGTCATGGCCAATGTCGTCGAGAACAATCAGGAGATACTCCTCAGCCCGTTCCAGCCCGGCACTTTCGGGCAGGGCTTCGTGCCCGACCGACGGGGCGGGGATATGCTCATCTTCTACTACGACGTCTACGGACGGCCAATGCAGTACACGGTGAAAGGCTCCAAGACGCTGCGCAACTACGTTCGCGCCCGATACGCCAATCCCGACCTGCACGTGGCACAGGACGGCACAAAAATGAAGTATCAGACACCGCCGGGAGCCCCCGCCCAGGTGTACATCCCCGAGAAGATTCGCCGCCTCTTCAAGGCCAAGGCACAAATCGACGTACTGTTCTTGCAAGAGGGCGAAAAGAAGGCCGAGAAGGCCTGCAAGCACGGCATGCTGTCGCTCGGCCTGCAGGGCATCATGAATATCGGCAGCAAGGAGCAAGGCCTCATACAGGCCATTCAGGACATCGTCACCGTGTGCCAGGTGCGGCACATCGTGCTCGTAATGGACAGCGACTGGAACGAGCTCTCGCGCAACATTACCGTGGGCGACCGCGCCGACAAGCGCCCCATCAGCTTCGCCACGGCGGTGATCAAATTCAAGCAGTACATCGAGACATTCCACAACCTGCAGCTGAACGTCGACACCTGGTGGGGCCACGTCAACGCCAACGAGCACGGCGACAAGGGTGTCGACGACTTGCTCGTGGGCTCTCTCCTCGGCCGCGAGAACGAGCTCATGGAGGACATCGACCGCACGATGCACACGCACGACGGCCGCGGCAAGTGGCTCGACATCCACAAGATCACCACGATGTCCGACATGAAGATCCGCGACTTCTGGGGCCTCAACGACCGCCAGGCGTTCTTCGAGATGCACCGCGAGCGCCTCTCCGACATCCCAACCTTCAAGCTCGGCGGCATACGCTACAAGGTGGAGGACGGCAACATGGTGCCGGTGAGCCGCTACTCGTCGGACGTCGACATCTACTCCATCGAGAAGGACAGCAAGGACAACGACAAGGTGGTGCTGAACTATGCCGAGACGTACCGATTTTTGTCGGCCTCGGGCTTCTTCCGCCTGCGCAACAGCGACGACGACGCCTCCGACTATGAATTCGTCCACATCGACGACGGAATTGTGGAGCGCTGCCGCCCGTACGAGCTGCGCGATTTCATCATTCAGTATATCACCACCAATGTAAAGAACGCCCTGGTACACGAATATTTCATGTCGAAAATCGACGTGCTGCTGCCCGACAAGAAGCTCGAGCGCCTCGACATGATTTCTGTCGATTTCAACCACTTCGAGCCCGACGTGCAGCGAACTTACTACAACAACGGCCAGGTGGAGATAACATCGCGCACCATCACTCCGGGGCAGTCTGTCGTCAACGTGTGGCGCAGTCGTGTGATACCGCGCAATTTCCGCCGTGTGGAGCTTATCAAGGGCATAGTGAAGGTTGACGGCGGCTACCGCTGGGAACTCACCGACGACGGCCGCCGCTGCGAATTTCTGCAATACCTCATCAACGCCTCCAACAATTATTTCACGCATGACGCTCCGCGCGACGTCACCGAGGAAGAAGACGTGGAATGGATGCAGAACATCGTGAATAAAATCACCGCCATCGGCTTCATTCTTACCGACTGGAAATATCCGTCCGACCGCCAGGCGGTGGTGGTGCAGGACCATAAGATGTCCGAGGTCGGGCAGGCCTGGGGTGGTGCCGGCAAGTCCGTACTCGGCACGGCCATAGGCAAGGTCGTGGCGCAGTTCTTCATCAACGGCCAGAGCTTCAATCCAAACGACGAGTTCATACTCTCGGGCGTCACCAAGGCCACGCGCAATATCTTTATCGACGATGTCAAACCGAACTTCGATTTCAAAAGCATCTTCAACTGGATAACCGGCCCTATGCCCGTCAATCCAAAAGGCAAAGACCGCTATACCATCCGCGTCGAAGACTCTCCGAAGATTCTGTTGACTACCAACCACGCCATCCGCAATGCCGACGAGGGCTCGGTGAAGCGACGCATAGCCTACATGGAATTTTCGTCGTGGTACAATCAGGACCACGCCCTCATCGACGATTTCCACCACATGTTCTTCGACGACTGGGACGAATTTCAGTGGACGCTCTTCGACAACCTCATGGCGGAGTGCGTGATGTACTACCTCCGCTCCTTCGAAGAGTCGTGGCACCGCGAGGGACGCGGTGTTGTGCCTCCGCCCATGCGCAATATCGAGCTCCGCACCCTGCGCCAGTCGATGTCGGAGGTATTGCTCCAATGGGCGGAAGAATACTTCGATCCCTCGGGCACACACCTTAACCAGCGCATACCGCGCAAGGATCTATGGGCCGCCTTTCTCGATGCTGCCGGCGGTATGCAGGGCCACAGCGTGACCCGCACCAACTTCAAGATGAAGATCATCGCCTACTGCAAATATAAGGGCTACGACTTCAACATCAACGTACCTTCGGGCGGAGGCACCGAGAAGTCGGTGGTATATTCCGACTGGAAGCCTGCTCATTCCGACGAGACATTCGTTGGCGGCGACGACAAGTCGGGTGGTGTGGAGTACTTCACGGTCTACTCCGCCGAGAAATACAAATCAGAACATCCATTCTAATAAATATCGATATGCAGGACTACGAATATGTACTGAATGCCATCCACAGCGTTACGGGCATTTCCGCGACCAAGGTTCTGTCGCCATCCCGCAAGTGGCCTGTAGTGGAGGCGCGGATGCTCTTCGTGCTCTTTACATCGCGCCGGGGCATGCACGACGAGAAAATCGGTTTTATCATCAACCGACACCGCACCACGGTCCACTTTATCCGCCACCGCGCCGAGGACTACATCGACATCAGCAAGGCATTTTCCGATAAATACTTCAAAGTAAAAGAAATCTATGACCGTGAAAAACAAATACGACTATCTCAGAATTGACTGTCTGGAAGATGTGGAGCCTGTCGAGGCGACCTCTTCGTGGACTCTCACCGACTCGCGCAAGGAGGTGATAACTATAACAAACGCCCTGCTGCCCGACGGTGCTTGGGTGTACGGCTACATCGTCTACTGGGGGCGCGGCGGCATGTCGTCGAAGGGCCCGACTGCGGAGCTGGGCAAGTTCCGCACACAGCGCGACGCCAAGCTCCACGCCGTAGGCTTCATGTCGGCCTACGCCGACTACTTCACCGAGGAAACCCGCGAGGCCTTGACGACAGCCGAGAAGTCGCTTCTCCAGGCACAACTCTTCGAATAAGCCGAACATCGATATGATACTCCACAGATTCTGCTCCCGCGCGGAGCTCGACAAATACTTGGCCGGCGAGCTGCTCATCAACCGCACCGACCACCGCACGCAATGCCGCGCAACGCTCTCCAAGGGCTTCTGTTTCTTCCAGGGTGACGTCGACGAGTGGGCGCACCGTCTCAACGGCCTCGTCGACTTCGATGTGCTCATTACCATCGACATCCCCAAGTGCGATGTCGTAAAGTCGCAGGCAGTTTACACACCTATCCCTGGTTTCCCTTTGCAAAAAACGTTCACTGAGTACTGCACTCAGGCCTACTCAAATGCAAACGCAAAGCTCTTGGACGCCGACACTTCCTATGCGCACAGCTATTGGTTCGTGTCGCGCGCAGATGCGCAGCGCCTCCTCGAGCGCGTGTCGCAGCTCGCCACGCACGGCTGGCTCGCCTGCTCCGACTGGTGAGCAACTGCGGTCAGAGTGACAGCAGTTGCCAAATATAAAACACAATCAACATCAACCCAAACACACAACAACATGACACAATCAATCATTTCGAAAATCAACGGTGTTGACATCGTCACCGTCGACAAGGACGGGGACATCTACGTCCCCATCAAGCCCATCTGCGATGCGCTCGGCATCGACCACTCTTCTCAAGTAAAGCATATCAAACGTCATTATATTTTGGCTTCAACCATGGTCACTCTGACCACGGTTGCCGCCGATGAAAAAGAGCGGGAAATCCTCTGCCTCCCCGTGGAGTTCACCTACGGCTGGCTCTTCACCATCGATGCGGGACAGGTGGCCGAGGCGCGCCGCGAGAGCGTCGCCGCATATCAGCTCGAATGCTATAAAGCGCTCTACGAGCACTTCGCCGGGTCGCTGCGCCGACGCGTCGAGGAGAACGAGGCCGAGATAGGCCTCCTCCGCGAGATCAACGCCGCCATCGGCGAGGAGAAGGAGGCCAAGGCGCGCCGCCGCAAGGCCGAGGAGGCCCTCGACAAGCTGCGCTCCGAGCGCCTCAACCCGCAGCCAAGACTCATATTCTGAATGTGGCCAGTTGGGGTGCCCGGCACCCCAACTGCGAGGCTCGGCTCCGCAGTTGGTACCCTGGATGTCTCAGCTGCGGTGCTCAGCACCGCAACTGGTCTTTGCCGATTCCTCCGTCTACCCATAAATTTGTACAGAATAACTTCACCATGGCCACAAAAACCTCATTTGCCTATACGGCTCGCTTCCCTATATTCCGCGACCGCATCGCGTCGATAATCTATGTTTCGTCAACGCGCAGCGGGTGCTTACATCCAGTCCCTTTCAGATGTATGTGGGACACCGGCGCATCGATGTCGGCGGTATCGCCACAAGTGGCGCAAATGCTCAGGCTTCAAGTATCGAACGAAAGAGTCCAACTCCGCTCGGGTCTGGGGGGCCGGGCGGAGGCAGAAGTGCGTGTGGCCTACATCCACCTCGTGCTCGGTGCCATACCGCTCCGCCTTAAAGTGGCCGTCGTCGACAAGCCGTGTTCCGACCCGGACATCGATGTGGTGCTCGGCCTCGACTTGATAATGCAGGGCTCCTTCGCCCTCTCCTACGACGGTGCGCAGCTGATGTTCTCCTTCTGTTATCCACCGGCACCAATACCGATAGATTTCCGAGACCTGCTGCAGCACCTTGGCTTCGACCCTGCAGTGGTGGAGTGGGATGGGGCAGACAACGACGAACCCGACATCAGCTCCGACGAAGCAGCCAATGGGCTCAAAACCAAATTCAACGAATTTATCGATGGCTGCGAAAAGTAATCTCCGCAAATCTCTATCTTTGCCTCATGGAAAATACTACCGACTTACTCAATAAGGTCGCGGAGCTCAATCCGTGCGTCGATTTCCTCGTAAGGAACTACGACTTGCTGTGCGTGGCCTATCCCAACAAGGTTGTGATGGTGATGGACTGGGTCGCGCTTGCCGGCAACACCAACGCGTATGTGGCCAGGACGTTCGACTCGATGGTCGACGCCCTGATGTTTGTCGAAGCTATGGCCATGGACCACGTTCCGTTCGCCCTGAAGCTGTGCGACGGCTCCGACGTCGATTTCAAACTCACAATATCGAAGGCATGCCGGACTCCGAATTGAGGTTCTCGACGTCGAGGCAGGCACGGCAGCTCGTAAGCGAAGTCGTCGTGGTGAAGCCCTCGAGGGGCGCCGGCGGCCTGCGCTTGCTCCGTGCAAAGGTGAAGGCCATGTGGGATACCGGCGCTGCCGTTTCGGGCATTTCGCGAAGGCTCGCCGATAAGCTGCACCTCAAACCACGTTCGGCGTCGATGTTGGGTACCGCCGCAGGGCTGTTGCCGGCATTCAGCGACATCGTGCTTGTCGACGTCCTCCTCGACGGCACAGTCATGCCGATGGAGGCCGTGGTGGTCGACAGCATACCGGGCGAGGAAATCGACTTTCTCATAGGTCTCAATATCATTGAAGCCGGTGAACTCTCGGTGCGCACCGACTTTGCCTGCGACTCCCACATAGTATCGTTTAAACCGCTCCCGGGCATATTTAAACCGATAAACGAAATTTTTCCTGCCGCAAAATTTGCAAGTGTGGATAACTTGTCGTAATTTTGCAGTGCTACATTCAAGAACGTTGGTCGTTCCCGTTGAGCGCGGTTAATG
>CABRZA010000129.1 GCA_902475285.1 uncultured Porphyromonadaceae bacterium | reverse complement strand
TATTTACAATCTTTAACCGATTATTCGACTTTTGGGCAAATAAATTTTCCTTTTTTATTACTGAGCCGCAACGTAATTTTCGTAACTTTGCAGCGGAAAAATATGTTTTATAACATAGTTTTATCTTCATTGGCCAACGAAACAGATAATAGATATATGAGACACGAAGCTTTCACTCTCGCCGCTGCCGGGCTTATGGCGCTCGGCACCCTTACGTCGTGCGGCGGAAAACAACAAAGCGCCGGAGCCATGCAGCAGGCTCCGCAAGTTGCCGTGATGACGGTAGAGCCGTCGACGGCAGAGTATCAGAGCAATTATCCCGCAACCCTGCGCGGCAAGACCGACATCGACATCCGTCCGCAGGTGAGCGGTTTCATCACCAAGGTGCACGTCGACGAAGGCGACCGCGTGCGCAAGGGTCAGGTGCTGTTCACCATCGATCAGGTTCAGTTCCAGGCCGCCGTCGACCAGGCCCAGGCAAATGTGGCCAGCGCGCAGAGCGCCGTGAGCACAGCAGAGATAACGGAGCAGAACAAGCGTATGCTCCTCGACAAGAATATTATAAGCCACACCGAATGGCAGCTTGCCGCCAACCAGCTGGCACAGGCCAAGGCAGCCCTCGCACAGGCTCAGGCAGCCCTCGTGACGGCACGCAAGAATCTGGCCTACACCACCGTGACGGCTCCCAGCGACGGCGTGGTGGGCACAATACCCAACCGTGAGGGCTCGCTTGCATCGCCTTCGTCGGTGCAGCCTCTCACCACCATTTCCGACAACTCTGAGGTATACGCCTATTTCTCCATCAACGAAAAGGACCTCCTCCAGCTCACCGACAACGGCACCAAGAGCGTCGAGGCCGGCATGGCCGCAATGCCCGCAGTGAAGCTTCAGCTTGCCGACGGCAGCATCTACCCCATCGAGGGTAAGGTGGCCACGGTGTCGGGCGTAATCGACAATTCCACCGGCGCCGCTTCGGCACGCGCTCTCTTCGCCAACCCCTCGGGCATGCTCCGCAGCGGCAACACCGGCCAAATCATCGTGCCGCGTGCCAGCGAGAACGTGCTCGTAATACCCCAGCGCGCCACCTACGAGCTGCAGGACCTCCGCTATGTGTATGTCCTCAACGACAGCAACATGACCGTGCCGACGCAAATCACCGTGCAGCCCTACAACGACGGCCAGACCTTCGTGGTAACCTCGGGCCTCAACGCCGGCGACCGCATCGTCACCGAAGGCGTGGGCACTGTGGTGCGCGCCAATATGCCCGTAAGCCCCAAGCAGCCCCAGGCAGCTCCCGCACAGTGATGCCACGGGTGTGAAACAACTTACCGATTTATCGAAAAAGTAACATTGAGCAATGAAACTTGACAGATTCATCAACCGCCCCGTGCTGTCGACGGTGATATCGATATTCATCGTCCTGCTGGGCATTATCGGCCTGACGTCGCTGCCGGTGACGCAGTACCCCGACATAGCGCCGCCTACGATTTCGGTGACCACCGACTACATCGGCGCCAACGCCCAGGCCGTGCTCAACTCCGTGATAGCCCCCCTCGAAGAGTCGATCAACGGCGCCGAGGGTATGACCTACATGGAGTCGACAGCCACCAACACGGGCAGCGCCACCATCAACGTATATTTCGAACAGGGCTTCGACCCCAACATGGCCGCCGTCGACGTGCAGAACCGCGTGGCCAAGGCCTCCAATCTCCTGCCTTCCGAAGTGAACCAGGTAGGTGTGCAGACCCGCAAGCGCCAGACGTCGATGCTTCTCGGCGTGGCTCTGGTCGACACCACGACCTCGCGACAGTATAGCGCCGAGTTCCTCGACAACTACATGAAGATCAACGTCATTCCCGAACTTCAGCGCGTTGAGGGCGTGGGCGACGTAATGTCGTTCGGCGCCGACTACTCCATGCGTATATGGCTCAAGCCCGAGGTGATGGCGCAGTACCACCTCATGCCCTCCGATATTTCCGCCGCCCTTGCCGAGCAGAATATCGAGGCCGCTCCCGGTGCCTTCGGCGAGCAGGGCAACCAGTCGTTCCAGTACATCATGCGCTACCGAGGCCGTCTCACCACCCCCGAGCAGTTCGGCGACATCGTGGTGCGCACCGGCTCCAACGGCGAGGTGCTCTACCTCAAGGACGTGGCCGAAATTGAGCTCGGCCGCCTCACCTACGGCTTCAGCAACAAGGCCAACGGCCAGCTTGCCGCCATGGCCATCGTGTTCCAGACGCCGGGCTCCAACGCCACGCAGATCATCAACGACTGTCTTAAGCTCGTCGACAAGCTCAAGGCCAACCTCCCGCAGGGCACGGAGTTCAACGTGCCGATGAACAACAACGACTTCCTCTACGCCTCCATCAACACCGTAATCCACACGCTCATCGAGGCATTCATCCTTGTGTTCTTCGTGGTGTATGTGTTCCTGCAAGACATTCGGAGCACGCTCATCCCCGCAATCGCCATTCCCGTGGCCCTTATCGGTACGTTCTTCGTGATGAAGCTAATCGGCTTCTCCATCAACCTCATCACCCTCTCGGCCCTCGTGCTTGCGATTGCGATTGTGGTCGACGACGCCATTGTGGTAGTCGAGGCCGTGCACGCCAAGCTCGACCAGGGCTACGCCTCGGCACGCCGCGCCTCCATCGATGCCATGGGCGAGATTGCCGGCGCACTTGTGTCGATTACGCTTGTAATGATGCTGGTGTTCATCCCTGTGTCGTTCATGAGCGGCACCTCGGGTGTGTTCTACCGCCAGTTCGGCCTCACCATGGCCATAGCCATCGGCTTCTCGGCCGTCAACGCCCTCACGCTGTCGCCGGCGCTGTGCGCCCTCTTCCTCAAACCCCATATCGCCCAGGACGGCGAGCAGCATAGCCTCGGCCAACGCATGGGCGACGCCTACCGTGCCGCCGGTCAGGCCATGGGCCAGCGCTACCGCCGCACCTTCGCCCTCGACATTCACCCGCTCATCACCTTCGTTCTTCTTGTGGCCACCATCACCTTCATGGTGCTGGGCTGGTACAGCTTCGAGAACGTGGCCCTGAGCTGTGTGGCCTGGGCCGTGGCAATTGTGGCCGTGCTCGGTCTCTTCGGCAAGCGCTTCCACCGCTCGTTCGAGAAGAACTTCGGCAAGCTCCTCGCCGGTTACAGCAAGGGCGCCACTTGGTTTGCCAAGCATAAGATAATATCCTTCGCCACGGTGATTGTGGCCGTGCTCGTCCTTGTCCTTCTCATGCGCAGCACCCCCTCGGCCCTCGTGCCCAACGAGGACACGGGCGTAATCTTCGCCATGGTCGACATGCCTGCCGGCACATCGCAGGAGCGCACAACCGAGGTCCTCAACCAGGTCGACTCCCTCGCCGCCACCATCCCCGGCGTGAAGATACGCCAGGCCATCAATGGCTACAGCTTCATCGCCGGCCAGGGCCCGACCTACGGTGCATTCATCATCAAGCTCAAAGACTGGAGCGAACGCGACGCCAGCCAGAGCTCCGACAACATCATCAAGCAGCTCTACTACCTCACTTCGCAGCACATCCGCGACGGCCGTGTGATGATTTTCGCACCGCCTATGATTACGGGCTACTCCGCAACCAACGGCTTCGAAATGAAGGTGCAGGACCGCACCGGCGGCGACATCAACCAGTTCTTCGGCGTGGTGCAGGGCTTCCTTGCCGAGCTCAACCAACAGCCCGAGATTCAGGCCGCCTACACCACCTTCAACCCGACCTTCCCGCAGTATATGATCGACATCGACGCCGCCAAGGCCAAGACTGCCGGCATAAGCCCCAAGACCATTCTCTCCACCCTCCAGGGCTACTACGGCGGTATGTATGTGTCGAACTTCAACCGTTTCGGCAAAATCTACCGCGTGATGATGCAGGCACCCCCCGAGTCGCGCGTCAACCCCGAAACCCTCAACCAGGTGAAAATACGCAACGGCAACGAGATGGCCCCCATCTCCAACTTCGTGAAGCTCACGCGCGTCTACGGTCCCGACCTGATGAACCGCTTCAATATGTTCACCTCAATCTCTGTGAGCGGTACGCCCAACCCCGGCTTCTCGTCGGGCGAGGCCATCGCCGCCATCGAGCGTGTGGCAGCCCGCACACTGCCCCAGGGCTACGGCTATGAGTATGCCGGCATGACGCGCGAGGAGGCCGGCAGTGGAAGCTCGTCGACCACGGCCACAATCTTCGGCCTCTGCCTCCTCTTCGTCTACCTGCTTCTGTCGGCACAGTACGAGAGCTACATGCTGCCCTTCGCCGTAATCCTCTCCATACCCTTCGGCCTCGCCGGCGCATTCATCTTCGCATCGATATTCGGCATCTCCAACAACATCTACCTCCAGATTGCCCTCATCATGCTCATAGGCCTTCTGGCCAAGAACGCCATCCTCATCGTTGAGTTCGCCCTCGAGCGCCGCAACACGGGCATGTCGGTAATCAACGCCGCCATTGCAGGTGCGTCGGCCCGACTCCGACCCATTCTCATGACGTCGCTCGCCATGGTTATCGGCCTTCTGCCTATGATGTTCGCCCACGGCGTAGGCGCCAACGGCAACCGCGCCCTCGGCGCCGGCTCGGTAGGCGGCATGCTCATAGGCATGATATGCCAGATATTCGTTGTGCCCGCACTCTTTGTGGTGTTCCAGCTCATCCAGGAGAAGATCAAGCCCATACAGTGGCACAACGAGGAGCCCGGCGGCACCATCGAGAACGAAATAGAACAATACGCTCAATAAACCGACACTATGAAAGTCAACTATATAGTGCGTCTTGCAGCCGCCGCCGTGCTCACGGCGGGGCTGTCGGGATGCCACATCTACAAAAAATACGAGACGCCCACCTCGACACCCCTCACCAAGGAGTACGCCGAGGCCCGTGCCATGGAGGTCGACTCCGCCGCCTTTGGCAACCTTCTGTGGGAGGACGTCTTCACCGACCCCCAGCTCGTGGTGCTCATCAACCGCGCTCTCGAGGCCAACACCAACCTGCGCAATGCACAGCTCAACGTCGAGGTGGCACAGGCCAACCTCCGTGGCGCCAAGCTGAGCTATCTGCCCTCGCTCGCACTGGCGCCCAACGGCGCCGGCGCATCCTTCGCCGGCAGCGACCTCAGCTGGAGCTACACCCTGCCCGCGCAGCTCAGCTGGGAGGTTGACATCTTCGGCAAGATTCTCAACAGCAAGCGCGGCGCACAGGCCGCCCTCCTCAAAAGCGAGGCCTACGCTCAGGCCGTGCGCAGCCAGATAATATCGGCCGTAGCCACCACCTACTATTCGCTCGCCGCCATCCACAACCAGCTCAACCTCTCGCGCAGCACCGCCGAGCTCTGGAAGGAGACCGTGCAGACCATGCGCGACCTCAAGGAGGCCGGCCGTGGCGTGACAGAAGCCGCCGTCGTGCAGTCGGCAGCCAACTATTACAGCATCCTCAGCTCCATCACCGACCTTGAAAGCCAGGTCGACGCGCTCAACAACACCATGAGCCTCCTGCTCAACACCATGCCTCAGTCGTGGGCCGTGACCCAGACCGTCGACCTTCAGGTGCCGCAGGTATTCCGTGCCGGCGTGCCTATGGCCGAACTTGCCGTGCGCCCCGACGTTGCCGCCGCCGAGCAGGACCTCGCCGCCGCATACTACGCCACCAACAGCGCCCGCGCCGCCTTCTATCCCGGCCTCACCATCACCGCCAACGGCGGCTTCACCAACCTCCTGGGCTCGATGGTGTCGAACCCCGGACAGTGGTTCTACCAGCTTGCCGGCTCGCTCGTGGCCCCGCTCTTCTCGCGCGGCCAGAACATAGCCCGCCTCCAGGCCTCCAAGGCTCAGCAGAAGCAGGCCATGAACAACTTCGAGTATTCGCTCCTCAATGCCGCCGCCGAAGTGTCGGACGCCCTCACAGTCTACGAAAAGAGCATCGAGAAGTCCACGCTCCTGCGCCAGCAGGTAGAGAACCTGGAGAAGTCTGTGGAATATACACAGGACCTCATGATGTACTCCACCGGCACCACCAACTACCTCGAGGTGCTCACTGCGCAGCAGGGGCTGCTCTCGGCACAGATTAGCCAGATCAACACCGAGCTCGCTCGCGCCCGCGCGGTAATAAACCTCTACCAGGCTCTCGGCGGAGGTCGATAAGATTTTTGAAACACACCGTTTGATGGGTCCGCCGCCTCGACGTGGCGGACCCTCTTTTATTCTACCGCATGACACATCACATCTACATCACCGGCGGAGCCTCCGGCATAGGCGAGGCCGCCGTGCGGCGCTTCGCCGCCGAAGGCTGGAAGGTGACCTTCTCCGACATCAACACCGCAGCGGGCGACGCCCTGGCAGCCGAACTGGGCGCCGACGTACTTTTTGTAAAAGCCGACACGCGCCGCCGCGAGGAAATTGCAGCGGCAGTAGGGCAGGGCACAGCGCGTTTCGGCGCTCTCGGAGCCGTCTTCGCCAACGCCGGCATACACCGCCGCAACACCCTCCTCGATATAGCCGACAGCGAGCTCCGGCTCCTTGTCGACACAAATATCTACGGCACCGTCTACACCCTCCAGGTGGCCGTGCCCGAAATCATCAAGGCCGGCGGAGGCGCGGTGGTAATCAACGCCTCCGACCAGTCGAAAATCGGCAAGTACCACAGCTTCGGCTACGGTATGACAAAGGGCGCCCTCGGCCAGATTGCCAAAAGTCTTGCCCTTGACCTCGCTGCCGACGGCGTGCGCGTCAACGCCGTGTGTCCCGGCACCATCTTCACGCCGCTTGTCGACCGTCTCTTCGACCGCGTTTCTGCCGATTGTGGCCGCGACAAGGCCGCCATGCTCGCCGAAGAGGACGCCTGCCACCCCATAGGCCGCATGGGCCGCCCGGAAGAAGTGGCCGACCTGGTCTACTACCTCACCGCATCCGCCACATTCTGCACCGGCGCCCTCGTGAGCGTCGACGGCGGCCTCACGGCAATGTGATTGTTGCTCAACTCTTAGAGCTTGTTTAATAATAAATGTTGCCGATAGGGCCGCGTAGCTTGCGACGAT
>CABRZA010000128.1 GCA_902475285.1 uncultured Porphyromonadaceae bacterium | reverse complement strand
ATCTTTTGTTCATATTATTTATGTTTTTGGGCATGTTTTGTTGCACGGATTGATTATTTGCTTTACATTAGACGAAATTTTCATGACTATTAAAAAAACAAACCGTTCTGGCCCTTGTTGAAAAATAGTACGCGCCTCATGCGCCACCGCTCCGAAAGTATTGACGTTTCACCCTATAATTGAACTTTAATTGAGTATGAAAAAATTGATTGCAGAAGGCGTCGGAACGATGTTTCTCGTTCTCCTCGCATGCGGTAGTGCCGTCCTCGCCGGCCCCTCGATAGGCGGTCTTGGCATCGGCCTGTGTTTCGGCCTTGTCCTGGTTTGCCTGTGCTACTGCCTGGGTAACATCTCCGGTTGCCACGTCAACCCCGCCGTGTCGCTGGCCGTTTTCCTCGCCGGACGTATGAGTGGCAAGGAATGTGTCGGATACATCGTCTCGCAGCTCCTCGGTGCCACCGTCGGCGCCGGACTCCTCTACGCCTTCATCTACCTTGCGCCCGACTTTAACTTCGGCGGCACCACGGCTCCCGACTATTATCTCGCCACCAACGTCCTACAGCCAGGCGCAACCGCCGGCATGGCACTTCTTGCCGAAGGCCTCCTCACTTTCTTCTTCGTCCTCGTTGTGCTCGGTGCCACCGACGCCTCCAAAGGCTTCGGTAAATTCGCCGGCCTCGCCATCGGCCTTGCTCTCGGCCTGGTAAACATTGTCGGCATTCCCGTCGACAACTGCTCGGTGAACCCTGCCCGCAGCTTCGGACCCGCCGTATTCTGTCCCGCTGCGTGGGGCGACTTCTGGATTATGATTGTCGGACCCGTTGTCGGTGCCGTTCTCGCAGTCCTCTGCTGGGCCGCCATGGCCGGCTCGCGACGCTCCGTTGAATAAGTAGAAAGCCACCTGATTAACTATGGATACTACGGTTCTCTACAATCTCTCCTACGGCCTCTATATTGTCGGCGCCTTCGTCGACGGCCGCGCTGTCGGATGTACCATAAACACTTGCTTTCAAATAACTTCCGACGAGCCTCGGGTGGCCATATCACTCAATAAGGCCAACTTCACACTTTCTGCCGTCGAGCAGAACCGTCGATTCTCGATATCGATAATTGCCGAAGACACCGACCCTTCCTACATCGGAACTTTCGGCTTCCGCAGCAGCCGCGACACCGACAAATACGCCGACTACGGCTACGAGGTTGTCGCCGGTACGCCGTGTGTAAAAGGCCGCTTCGCGGGGCGCCTCGTGCTCGAGGCCGAGAAGTTTGTCGACTGCGGCACGCATATGCTCGTCATCGGTCGCCTCATCGATACCGTCAAGGGCCAGGGCAAGCCAATGACCTACGCATACTACCACAGCGTAATCAAGGGTAAGGAACCCCGCACCGCGCCAACTTACCGCGCCGACGATAATGCCGCTCAGGCCGACAAGAAGAAACGCCGCTTCCAGTGCGACGTATGCCTATACATCGTCGAGACCGACGGCGAGGACCTGCCCGCCGACTACGTCTGCCCCCTATGCGGCGTCGATCGCTCCCACTTCCACGAAATCGATTGATTCTCTCTCGATACCATTCCGAAATCCGCCGGCAGCCCCGGCGGATTTTTCATATTTGCGCGCCTCCCCGAAATTGCGTATCTTTGCATGATATTTGCGACGCAATGAACCAGTACAACGAGCTAAACAGCCATCCGCGCGACGGGCGCATCAAATTTCTTCCAATCGGTCACCGCTATCTGGTCGACGGCAATCTGTCGTGCACATCCGTAACGCAGTTGGTCGAGCAGTGTTTCGAGCAGTTCGACGCCGACTATTGGGCTGCCCGCAAGGCAACCCCCATGCACTCCGCCGAGCAAATCAAGGCCGAATGGGAGGCCAAGGGAAAAGCCTCGCGCGACCTCGGCACACTCATGCACGCACGTATCGAGGCACATTATCTGGGACATGAACATGATGCCGACACCCTGAACGACAGGACTTTCGGCATGTTCCTCGACTTTCACCGCAATCATCCCCTCACCCCCTATCGCACCGAATGGGTGATTTTCGACGAGGACCATTCTCTCGCCGGCACCCTCGATTTCCTTGCTGTCAACCCCGACGGAAGTTTTGAAATCTACGACTGGAAGCGCTCCACAAAGGTGGTCGGCGAAAACGGCATGCCCATCCCCGATAAATATGGCAAGCGAGCCTTCGCGCCCATAAGTCATGTGGCCGACACCACCTTCAATCACTACGCCTTGCAGCTGAGCATCTACCGCTATATCCTTGCAACGAAATACGGAATCGTGGCGCGGGAGGCTCATCTGGGCGTCTTCCACCCCGACATGCGGCGCTACCATGTGGTGGACGTACCCTATCTCGAAGAAGAAGTCAAAGCATTGTTCGAACGCCGATTATGACCCCTCGCACCCTTCCCGACGCCTTCGTGGCCATGCTGCGTGGCTATGGCTTTTCGGCTGTCGACCCTCTCCTCGATGCGCTTGCCGGCGGTGAGCCGCTCACAGCCGTGCGTCCCAACGCCCGCAAAGGCATCGTTTTCCCCGACACACTCGGCCGGCAGGTGCCGTGGCTGCCCGAGGCGCGATATCTCGACGAGCGCCCCGTCTTCGCCATCGACCCTGCATGGCACCAGGGTCTGTACTATGTGCAGGATGCATCGTCGATGGCCTTTACGTTAATTGTCAAGGATATAGTGGCCGGCTATTTTGGCAACCGCCCGATTCGCATCCTCGACGCCTGCGCCGCTCCAGGAGGCAAAAGCATTGCCGCCCTCGAGGCCTGCCCCGACGGCACGGCACTGGTGTGCAACGAGTTCGATGGCCGCCGCGCACGCATACTCGCCGAAAATATAGCCAAATACGGCTATCCGGCCGTGGCCGTGACATCGTCCGACACCAAGGCCTTCGCCGACATGGGCGAAGAGTTCGACCTCGCAATCGTCGACGCCCCATGCTCGGGCGAAGGCATGATGCGCAAGGAACCCGAGGCCATAGCGCAGTGGAACGAGGGTCTCGTGAGGCAGTGCGCCGCCTTGCAGCGCGTGATTCTCACCAACGTGTGGCAGGCGCTGCGCCCCGGCGGTGTCCTCATTTTCAGCACATGTACCTTCAACGCCGTAGAGAACGAAGCCAATCTCGCCTGCCTCGTCGAAGAACTTGGTGCTCAGCCTATTGAGCTGCCCGTAGGCAAGCTGCCCGGCACAGCGCCCACCTACGACGGCCGCTACCCGGGCCGCCATTTCTTCCCCGGTTGCGTCGAAGGCGAAGGTCTTTTCGTAGCCATGGTGGCTAAGGCCGGAAAATGGGAGCCCGCGCCTCCCGAGGGCGAAGCGTCCAAACAAAAGACCCGCAAATCCGACAAGGCCAAAGCTCCAAAGCCCGACGCGTCGGCTCTTGCATTCGCCCGCAGTGTCATTGCCCACCCCGATGATTATATCATTGAGAACAAGGACGATACCTTCTCGGCTATCCCCGAGGCTCATGCCGCCCTCTTCGGTCGCGTAGTCCGCGCTGCTCACACGCTTCGATGCGGCCTTCCCCTCTTCACCCTCAAAGGCCGCGACATGGTGCCTGCGCCCGAACTCGCGCTCTCCACGGCAATACGCCCTGATGCTTTTCCCACCGTCGACCTCTCCCCCGACGCCGCGCTGGCCTACCTCCATGGCGACAGCCTCACCGACATACCCGACGCCCTTCCGCGCGGATTCGCGCTGGCTGCATGCCGCAACGTGCCCATGGGCTTCATAAAAAATATCGGCCGGAGGGCCAACAACCTCTATCCCGACGCCTGGCGCCTCCGCATCGACAGCGCGCGCGGCGCTGTTTCCCTAATTGATTCCAACCGATGAAAGACTTTATAGCAATGCTGCGGCGCTTTGTGCCGCCTTATGGTAAATATCTGGCACTGAATATTTTCTTCAATATTCTTGCCGCTCTGCTCACGCTTTTCAGCTTCGCTCTGGTGATTCCTATTTTGGAGATGCTCTTCAAAATCAATACCACTGTCTACGCCTACATGCCCATGGGTTCCGGCTCGCTCAAAGAGGTGGCCGTCAACAATTTCTACTATTATGTGCAGGAGGGAGTGGAAATGTGGGGCGCCGTCGGCACCCTCGGTGCACTCGCTTGCGCCCTGGTGGTGATGACCGGCCTCAAAACCGGTGCCACATACCTCAGTTCATACTTCATCATACCCCTCCGCTCGGGCGTGGTGCGCGACATACGCAATTTCGTCTACGACAAAATCACCGCCCTTCCCATCGGCTTTTTCACCGTCGAGCGAAAGGGCGACGTCATGGCCCGTATGAGCGGCGACGTGGCCGAAATCGAGAACTCAATCATGTCGTCGCTCGATATGCTGTTCAAGAACCCCGTCATGATTGTCGCCTGCCTGGGCATGATGATTGCAGTGTCGTGGCAGCTTACCGTCTTCGTGTTCCTTCTGCTGCCCTTCGTCGGCATCGTCATGGGTCGCGTGGGCAAGCGCCTCAAACGTAAGTCGCTCGAAGGGCAGACGCAGTGGGGCATACTCATGGCCAACATCGAGGAGACTCTCGGCGGTCTGCGCATCATCAAGGCCTTCAACGCCGAGGAGAAGGTGCGCCGCCGCTTCCATGAGGAGAACCAGGAATTCTACCGCCTCTCCAACACCGTGGCGCGTCGCCAGGCCCTCGCTCACCCCATGAGCGAGTTCCTCGGCACCATCGCCGTGGCCATAATCCTGTGGTTCGGAGGCAGCCTCATTCTCTCGGGCCACGCCTCGATGAACGCCGCCGAGTTCATCTACTACATGGTGATATTCTATAATGTCATCCCCCCGGCCAAGGACTTCTCCAAGGCTATGTATTCGGTGCAGAAGGGCTTGGCATCGATGGAGCGCGTCGACAAGATTCTCAACGCCGTCAACCCCATCGCCGACCCCGCGTCGCCATGCGAGTTGCCGCCCTCCAAGCGCGGTGTGAGCATCACACTCGAAGACGTCGATTTCAGCTACGACGGCAACACCGATGTGCTCAAAGACATCAATCTCGACATCCCTGCCGGCACCACCGTGGCTCTCGTCGGCCAGTCGGGTTCGGGAAAGTCGACCCTCGCCGACCTCATCCCGCGATTTTACGACCCACGTAAGGGACGCGTGACTATCGGCGGTACCGACGCGCGGCAGCTGCGCGTGGCCGACCTCCGCTCGCTCATGGGCAACGTAAATCAGGAAGCCATTCTCTTCAACGACACCATATTCAACAACATAGCCTTCGGCGTCGAAGGCGCCACGATCGACGATGTCCGCCGCGCCGCACGCATTGCCAACGCCGACGACTTCATCATGGCCACCGAGAATGGCTACGACACCGTTGTCGGCGACCGCGGATGCCGTCTGTCGGGCGGTCAGCGCCAGCGCATATCCATTGCGCGCGCCGTGTTGAAGAACCCCGCCATACTCATCCTCGACGAAGCCACATCCGCCCTCGACAGCGAGAGCGAGAAGCTCGTTCAGGAAGCCCTCGACCGCCTCATGGCCGACCGCACAACCCTCGTCATAGCCCACCGCCTCAGCACAATACAGCGCGCACACCTCATATGCGTCATGCACGAGGGGCGCATCGTCGAGCGCGGCACCCACGACGAACTCCTCGCTCCGGGTGCCAAGGGCTATTACCGACGTCTTGTCGAGATGCAGAAACTCGGTCAGTAACAGCGTTTATGGATACCGACTCGCAGAACAACGCACCCATAACTGCCGCCCGGGGCTGGCTCGCCATCTCGCCCTTCATTCTCTTCCTGCTGCTCTATGTGGCTGTGTCGGTGGTGATTGGCGACTTCTACCGCATGCCCATCGCCGTCGCCATAGTCCTTGCTTCGGCATGGGCTCTCGTCACTCTCCGCGGGCGCACCCTGCTCGAGCGCATCGAGGTGTTCTCGCGAGCCGCCGGCCACACCAACATCCTCTACATGATATGGGTCTTCGTCCTCGCCGGCGCTTTCGCTGCCGTGGCAAAGGAAATAGGCGCCGTCGAGGCCACCGTGGCAATGGCGCTCCGCGTCTTTCCTCCGGCCATGGTCGTGCCCATGCTTTTCTTCGCCGCCTGCTTCATATCCCTGTCGATAGGCACCTCTGTCTGTACGGTCGTGGCTCTCACGCCCCTTGCTACGGAGATGGCATCAGCTTCGGCCGAGTCGGTGCCGTTCTACGTCGCCGTCGTCCTCGGCGGTGCTTTCTTCGGCGACAACCTATCCTTCATCTCCGACACCACAATCGCCGCCACGCGCTCGCAGGAGTGCGATATGGCCGACAAGTTCAAGGCAAACCTCTGGATAGCCCTCCCGGCGGCCCTCATAACGCTCCTCTTCTATATAGGCACCGGCCTCGATACACATCCCGCCGCACTGCCTGCCGACAGCTCGTGGACGCTCATCATACCCTACATCGTCGTTCTCGGTACGGCAATAGCACGCATCAACGTTACAATAGTCCTCGGTCTCGGCATTATTGCCGCTGTAATCCTTGGTGTTGTCAACGGCTTCACTCTCATCGATTTGGCAGGTTCTGCCGGCAGCGGTATCGACTCTATGGGCGACCTCATAATCATCACACTCCTGGCCGCCGGTATGCTCGGAGCAATCAAGGCCGCCGGCGGCATACAGTTCATCCTCCAAAGCCTCACCTCGCGTGTCTCGGACGCGCGTGGCGGACAGGCCGTAATCGCCTTCCTCGTGGCAATCGTCAATCTGTGCACCGCCAACAACACCGTCGCTATCATTACCGTAGGCGGTATATCGCGCGACATATCGCGCCGCTACGGCATCAGCCCGCGCCGCACGGCCTCGCTTCTCGACACTGTCTCCTGCATCGTGCAGTGCCTCATTCCCTACGGTGCCCAGACACTCCTCGCAACATCACTCGCCGGCATATCGCCCGCAGCTCCATTCCCCTATCTCTACTATCCATGGGCACTCGCCCTAATGGTCTCCCTCACAATCCTCTTCCGCACCTCCGCATCAATTGGCAACAAGTAGTGGCGCAATATATCGTGCCCGCTCAGGCTGTACATTTTATAAAAAGAGTTCTGCACACCGGTCGCAATACTGTGCACTTTAAAGGCACTACCAAAGGTCGTGCAAAAAAGCCGCG
>CABRZA010000127.1 GCA_902475285.1 uncultured Porphyromonadaceae bacterium | reverse complement strand
CGCAGAAAACCGCTTTGAGCCTCTTTCATTGCCTCGAGCGTGACATCGTTGGGTTCGTTGTATACGGCGTCGAGAAGCAATGTCTCAACGAAGTTGTTGAGGCTGCGGTTCTGGCGCTTGGCAAGCAGTCGCAGACGCTCGATCAATTCCACCGGCAGGCGGAAACTTTGGTTCTTTTTAGGGAGAGCTATATCCATATTGCAATGATTTATACTGCAAAGTTACTACATTTGTATTACAACAACAAACACTCTCGCAAAAAAGTTTTGGACAGAAATGAATCGCTCCGCAACAAACAGCATTCTTGTTCGGACGGAGCTACAAAGGGTCAGATGCGGATGTCGGCGGGGTAGGCGATGTCCCAGAGGAAGAGGGGTTCGCCGGGCATGGAGGTGCCGGCGGCGCAGCGGTCGCGGCGTGCGGCCACGTCGAGGACGGCGGCGGGGGGCATTTTGCCGCGGCCTACGTCGACCAATGTTCCCACCACGGCGCGCACCATGTTGCGCAGGAAGCGGTCGGCGCGGATTTCAAAATACCATGCATCGACCCCGTCGGCGGAGATGCGGCGCCAGGCGGCGGAGTCGAGGCGGCAGATGTTGGTCTTCGCGTCGGAGTGGAGCTTGGCGAAGGAGGTGAAGTCGCTCACAGTAAGCAGCAGGGCGGCGGCTTCGTTCATGGCGTCGAAGTCGAGAGTCGGGGGCGCCTGCCAGGCGAGGCCACGGGCGAAGGGGGTCTTTGCGGTGGTTACGAAGTAGCGGTAGGCGCGCTGGGTGGCGTCGAAGCGGGCGTGGGCATCGGGGCGCACGTCGTAGACTTCGTGCACGGCTATGGCGGGGCCGAGCATGCTGTTGAGGGAGTGGAGGAGGCGGCCGTCGAAGTCGACACGGTCGTCCGTATCGAAATGGGCCACCATGCAGTGCGCGTTCACGCCGGCATCGGTGCGCCCGGCGCCCGTAACGGGCGTGGTAGTGCGCAGGAGGGTGCCGAGGGCGCGCTCAAGCTCGCCCTGCACGGTGGTCTGCCCCGGCTGCACCTGCCATCCGGCATAGGGTCCGCCGAGGTAGGAGAGCCGCATGAAGCGCCGGCGGCTCATTTTTCGAGATATGTGTAGCCGAAGAGGCCGGCGCGGTAGGTGCTGATGAAGTCGCGGCCCTCCTCGGGGGTGATGGTGCCGGCCTTCATCGATGCCGTAACCCACGTCTCGAGGTTGCGTACGAGCTTCTTGGGATTGTACTGAACATAGTCGAGCACCTCGTCGACGCTCTCGCCGGCTATAATCTGGTCAATTTCGTAGTGGTCCTTGAACACGCTGATATGTACGGCGTTGGTATCGCCGAAGAGGTTGTGCATGTCGCCGAGTATCTCCTGATAGGCGCCCACGAGGAAAACGGCGAGATAGTACGACTCGCCCTGCCGGAGGGCATGCACGGGGAGCGAGTTGGATGTGCCCTGCGGCGATATAAAGTTGGCAATCTTGCCGTCGGAGTCGCAGGTGATGTCCTGAATGGTGCATGTGCGCGTGGGCTTCTCGTCGAGGCGGCTCACCGGCACTATGGGGAATAGCTGGTCGATGGCCCAGGAGTCGGGGAGGCTCTGGAAGAGCGAGAAGTTGCAGAAGTACTTGTCGGGGATCATCTTCGCAATCTTGCGCAGGTCCTCGGGCACGTGCTTCATGGTGGCGGCAATCTCGCCAACCTCGCGGGCTATGCTCCAGAAGAGCTTCTCAATCTGCGCGCGCGTCTTGAGGTCGAGCAGACCGAAGCTGAAGCGGTCGAGTGCCTCCTCGCGAATCTGCAAGGCGTCGTGCCAGCTCTCGAAGAGTCGCTGGCTGTCGAGGCGGTCCCATATCTCGTAGAGTTCCTTGGCAAGCTCGTGGGCGTCGGCGTCGAGCACCTCATTGTCGCGCCACTCGGGGAGGCGGGTTGTTTCGAGGACCTCGAAGATGAGCACCGAGTGGTGCGCGGTGAGCGAGCGACCGCTCTCGGTGATGATGTTGGGCTGGCGGAGGCCGTTCTTCTCGCACACGTCGACGATGGCCGACACGGCGTCGTTGGCGTACTCCTGGATGGAGTAGTTCATCGAGCTCTCGCTCGACGAGCTGCGCGTGCCGTCGTAGTCGACGCCCAGACCGCCGCCTATGTCGATGAACTCCACGCCGTAGCCCAGGGCGCTGAGCTGCACATAGAACTGCGTGGCCTCGCGCAGGGCGTTCTTGATGACGCGTATTTTGTTGATTTGGCTGCCTATATGGAAGTGGATGAGTTTGAGGCAGTCCTTCATGTCGCGGCGTTCGAGGAAGTCGAGGGCCTCGAGGAGTTCGGAGGAGTTGAGGCCGAACTTGCTCTGGTCGCCGCCGCTCTCGCTCCACTTTCCGGCGCCCGTGCTCGAAAGCTTGATGCGTATGCCCACATTGGGACGCACCTTGAGGCGCTTGGCAATGTCGGCTATCATACGCAGCTCGTTGAGCTTCTCGACCACTATATATATGTGGCGCCCCATCTTCTGGGCCAGGAGCGCCAGCTCGATGTAGCTCTCGTCCTTGTAGCCGTTGCAGATTATGAGCGCGTTCTCGGCGATGTTGGTGGCCAGCACGGCGTGGAGCTCGGGTTTGGAACCCGCTTCGAGACCGATGTTGAACTTCTTGCCGTAGCTCACGATTTCCTCCACCACCTGGCGCATCTGGTTGACCTTGATGGGGTAAATCATGTAGTTGGAGGCTTGGTAGTTGTAGGTCTCCGACGCCTGGCGGAAGCAATTGGAAATCTTCTCGATGCGGTTGTCGAGGATGTCGGGGAAACGGAGGAGCACCGGCGCCGACACGTCGCGCACCTGCAGCTCGTCCATCACGTCCTTGAGGTCGACCGAGACATAACCCGCGCGGGGCGTGACGGTGATATGCCCCTTTTCGTTCACCGAAAAGTAGTTGCGGCCCCAGCCGGGGATGTTGTACAGCTCCTCGCTGTCCTCAATGCGCCATTTTCTCATCGTATCTATTTTAGTAGTGAAAATTCCTGCAAATATACGAAATTTTTATTTGAGTGCATCATATAAGTTGCGGCAGGCGTCTTCGAGAAGGTCGAGAACGAGCTCGAAGCCTTCGGCGCCCTCGTAGTAGGGGTCAGGCACATGGTCGTGGCGGGTGGCAAGGGTGATGAAGCGCCCCATGGGCACCACCTTGGCCTGGGCCTCGGGCGAGGGGGCAAGCTCGCGGAGGTCGGCCACGTTGGCCGCGTCCATGCCCACTATGATGTCGAAGTCGTCGAAGTCGGCCTCACGCACCTGGCGGCATATATGGTCGAGCGTGAGGCCGCGGCGCGCCGCATGCACACGCATACGCTTGTCGGGGAGCTGTCCCACATGCCATCCGCCCGTGCCGGCCGAATCGATTACCCAGCCCTCGGCGTCGTTCTCGGCGTCGACTATAGCCTGCATCACGCCCTGCGCCGCCGGCGACCGACATATGTTGCCCAGGCACACAAAAAGTACACGCACGGGGCTGTGCCCCTTGGTCCGCTCGATAATATCCATGTTTTTTTGCTTACAAAATTAGCACATTCGCCCCTGCTCTGCAACACGCCGTGCAAAAAAGCTTGAAAAACCGCCCCATCTTGCAAAAAAGCACTAAAAAACGCCCCCATGGCATACTGTCATGCAACATTTGGCACTCCTTTTGCGTAATACATGTAGCAACAGCAGAAAGAAGTAAAGTATAGAATTAGTTTTTTCATAGGATTAGATTTTTAAGGTTTAGACTCTGCGGGGCCGTCGTGAGACAGCCCCGCAGTTATTTTCCCACAACGAAAAACCCGCGGAGGGGCCGCGGGTGGGAGAGAGGAGGGGCTGTTTCTATCGGCGGTCGGAGGGTGCGGGGAGAGCTGCGGATGCCGGGGCCGGAGAGGCGGCCGGGGCTTCGGGGCCGAACCATTGGTCGAGCTGGGCGTCGGCGCGGGCTTCGAGCTCGGGAGTGATGTACTTTGCCATCTTGTTGAGGAGAACTGCCATGGATATCACTTCGTCGAGCCAGCCGATGATGGGAAAGCGGCGGGCGCTGATGATGTCGATGGGGAGAATGAGATAAGCGAGAGAGGCATAGATGGCGATTTTGTCGGCGCGTGCGGTGTCGGGGCTTTTCATCACGTACCACATGATGAGAGCGGGACGGGTGGCAACGCGGCCAGCCTTGCGGCTCCATTGGCAGATGCTCTGCCAGAGGGCGTTATAGTCGAGATTGAATATTGCCATAGTTTTTATGTGTTGGTTTGAGGTTTGAGTTCAATATATATACGGCCGATTGTAATTTTTTGGTGCGTCGTTATCGTTTTTTACGATAATATCTATCGAAAAATACCTCGCTCGGGCCGAGGATGTGCTTGCGGAAGGCTATAATTTTGCAGCCAAAAACAAAACGTTATGACACAAACGGAAATTTTATGGTGCGCGGTGACGGGCGCAGCGGTGCTGTGGGTTGCGGTCCACGCCCTGGTGCACGCTTGGCACCATGGCAAGAGCGGAAAGCACATACCTTTGCTGGGCATGGGCCGTGAACGCGACATTTTCTTTATCCCCGGCGACAATGACGACGATGATGACGACTGGGATTGAATCGACGGCAGCCTTTTTGGCCGACTACGGCGCGGTGATGCTGGGCTGCGGCGCCACGTGCATAAGGATAGAGAAAAACATCGGACGCATGGCTTCGGCCTACGGCATGGAGGCCGACATAGAGTTGCTGCCGTCGCATGTGGAGGTGGCTCTGCGCGACGGCGACGGCCACAAGGTATCGGCCACGGGGAAAACGCGGCGCGGAGGCATCGACTTCGGGCTCAACACCCGGCTGAGCCGGTTGAGCTGGAGCGTGGCCGACGACGGTCTTTCGCCTGCCGAGGCGCGGCAGCGCTTCGACGCCATCGTGGCCGCAAGGAGCGGGGGCAGCGCGCGGGTACTGGTCCTGGCGTCGGCTGCCAACATGGCGTTCTGCCGTCTGTTCGGAGGCGATGCCGTGGCCATGGCCGTGGTCTTCTGCGCTACACTCTTGGGCTACCGTGTGAAGCAGCTGCTCCTCGGCGCGGAGCGCGATGTGCGGCTCGCCTTCCTGGCGGCGGCATTCGTGTCGGCGTCGGCGAGCGCCGCATGCGAGATTTTCAGCCTGGGCGACACACCCGGCGTGGCGTTGGGCACGTCGGTGCTCTATCTCATTCCCGGCGTGCCGTATATCAATGCGGCGAGCGACATGATATACCGCCACTACCTTTGCGCCATCAGCCGGCTGACGGATGCCGTGGTGCTCACGGCATGCCTCACCGCCGGGCTGTGCGCAGGAATGTTTCTACTCGACTTGGACTGGCAGATATGATGGAGAGTGTGCTGAAAATTTTTGAAGACGGATTGTTTGCGGCGATAGCCGCCATCGGTTTTTCCGCCATAAACGCCACGCCACGGCGTGCGTATGCGGCCATAGGGCTTATAGCGGCGCTGAGCCACGCGCTGCGGTATGTGCTTATGGCGCCGTGGGGCACGGATATGGGCCTTGTGGGAGCCGATACCCTTGCGGCACTGTGCGCGGGTCTTTGCGCCATTCCGGCGGCACCGCGGATAAAATGCCCCGCCGAGGTGTGCTTCGCGCCCGCGCTGCTTCCGATGATACCGGGGATGTACGCCTACCGCAGTGTGGAAGCACTGATGGCATGTGTGGGCAGCGGCGGCGAAGATGTGTTCATGCACAACTTCTACCTGCTGTGCTACAACGGCTTCACATGCGTGGCGGCCGTGGCCGGAATGGTTGTTGCGGCCACGATGCCGGTATTCCTTTTCAAGCGGATAGCTTTCCGCGCCACACGTTGAAATAAGTAACTCTTAAAAATTAGTTTATATTATCGTTACAGTAACTTGCTGTGGATGGCTGCGATGTAATTTTCGTCTTTTGGTCGATTTTCACCCTCATCATCAGGGATGTAGCTCGCTACAACCCTTCTTCTTCGGGCGAAAACAATCCAAAATACTTCAAATTCCATTCGCAGCTAATTTTTGCGAGTTACTTATAATCACTACCTTTGCATATGGAACTGCGACAACTACGATACTTCGTGCGTGCCGCCGAGCTGCTGAGTTTCTCCGAGGCGGCGCGGAGCCTCAACGTGGCCCAAAGCACGCTCTCACAACAGGTGAAACAGCTCGAAGAGGAGCTGGGCGCCACGCTTTTCGAGCGGGCCGGGCACTCGGTGAGCCTTACGGAGGCCGGCAGCGAGCTGCTGCCCTTCGCCCGCAACACACTCATCGACGCCGACACGTGCCGCCACCGTCTCGACGACCTCGGGCGGATGCTCACCGGCACGCTCAACATAGGCGTGACCTATTCTTTTAGCCCCATACTCACCGAGACGCTGCTCACCTTCATGAAGCAATATCCGGGGGTGAAGCTCAATATCTTCTACAAACCCATGGCGGAGCTGATGGAGATGCTGCGCAACCGCGCCATCGACTTCGCCCTGGCCTTCCGTCCGCCGGCAGGAATCGATGACATAGAGTCGCACGTGCTCTTCGACAACCACCTGGCCGCCATAGTGCGCGAGGGTCACAGCCTGGCCTCGCGCGACCGCATATCGCTGTCGGACCTCGAGCGCCACGACATTGCCCTGCCCTCTCGCGGTCTGCAGGCCCGCAACGCCCTCGAATACCGAATGGAGCGCTACCGCCCGCGGCTGAACGTGCGGCTCGAGCTCAACGAAGTAAACATTCTGCTGCGGCTCATCAAGCACAGCGACCTGGTGACGGTGCTCGCCGAGGCCACGACCTACAACGAGACGGGCGTGAAAGCCATACCACTCGACCTTCCCGACAACGAAATCGACGGCTGCGTGCACATGCTGCGCAACACCTACCGCAAACGCTCGGCTCTCGAATTCATCCGCATGCTCAAAGACTCCAACGCGGTCCGCACCCGACTGCGTTCGTGGTTCGGGTGAAAAAGCAGCCATGCCCTATTCTCCATTCCGCTCCGGCAACATGGAATCTTAATTTATCCTTTCTTCCAATTGATGGCGGAGACGTTTATCGACTAATCTGCATTATCTATTTCGTCGGCATGTGCGAGAAGCCGCTTGGCAATATCTCTGAACGCCTCAGCCAGCTGATGTGCTTCTGATTCAGAGAAACTACGTTCTTTGTCGCACACAGTGGCTCCATGCAGCTTTTGTGAGAACCACCCTTGGCTCTTTCCGAAATACTGACGGGCTATGGCCGTCTTGTTGAGCAGACCGTCCAAGTCGGAAAACGCCACAAATATAGCGCCTTCGCGAA
>CABRZA010000126.1 GCA_902475285.1 uncultured Porphyromonadaceae bacterium | reverse complement strand
AATTGCAAAAATTTTAATGTAAAAGAATGTTAACACGCGGAAAATATTTATCCGAGGCGCCTTATCGCGTTGTAAATCAGATGAATATAAGGTATGTAAAATTGTTACGAGATTGTTACAATGTTGTGCGATATCAGTTGTTGTGGTAAAAATGTAACACAAATGTGTCTTTGGCGTCATCGAATTGAGTCGCGCGATATGTTGTCTCCTGCAATTTTTATCCCTCCAACTATTGACAAACGACAATTATTGTTGTATCTTTGCATTATAATAATTCAATATCGCAATATGAAAAATTCAACCGACACTCGTCTTCTCCGTCGCGACCTCGTAAGGGCGGCGCGCGAAATTCTCGACATGCGGGCACGAAGCGGTATCGGGCCTGAGCTGAGCCTTCGTGCGCTTGCCGCGCTTGCTCTGGCCCAGCGCCCAAGGGCACATTACATTAGTTTCGACCGTGCTTCGGCACTTGTCCATGCGTGGCGACGCGGGGTGAAGCCCCGCAAGCACGAGCTCCGTTGCTTGGTCGAGGCTCTCGACAAGGCCATATGCGACTTTCAGAGCATACGCCCGCACCTCTCCTTCACCTCCGCGCTCGCTCTTGTGCTGTCGGTGAAACGCCCCGACAGATTCTATCTATCCGTCGATTCGGCGCAGGATATCCTCGCGCCTTATTTCCGGCCCCGACTGCAATATGTGGGCGATGCAACAATATCATGAAATCCTATAAGTAACTCGCAAAAATTAGCTGCGAATGGAATTTGAAGGATTTTGGATTGATTTTCGTCCGAAGAAGAAGGGTTGTAGCGAGCTACAACCCTGATGATGAGGGCGAAAAGCGGCCAAAAGACGAACATTATATCGCAGCCAGCCAAGGCAAGTTACTGTAACGTTAATATAAACTAATTTTTAAGAGTTACTTAAAAACTAATCGACTATGGAAGAAAACAAAAATGTGGTGCGTGTGTCGCTCGACCTCCGGCATGTCATCGACACTGTATATGCCTGTGCCCACGCCGCCGCCCTCCGCGGCGACATATCCGACGCTCGACTCGCAGGCATCGGCGAACGCGAAACTTTGCTCACCGTTTGTCGCAACGTCCTTGCCGGAGCAGCCTTCGTCATGGCGCCGGCACTCACGGCAACCAACGTCAACGACCGCGCCGACAGCACCCCCCGCGGCACTTACTCCGGCCCTATGGTCGTAACTTTCGACATCGCCGTAGCCGACGGTGCCAATGTCGAGCAGGTCTACGCCGTCCTCCAGTCGCTCGCCGTAGCCGGCCTGCTTGCCGCCGTCACCCCCGCCGATTCGTCGCGCGCCGCCGTCGACGCCCACGCCGCTGCCCTCGAAACCCTGCGCCGCATCACCTCTACACTCCGCCGCGGCCTGCCGTCATCCATCCGCCCCGCCATCTAATCAATCCTCCAACCAAACAGCAATGAAGCAGGCGCCCAGGTATCAATTTTAAGGTAAGAAATGAATGCTCGGCATCGAAGCAGGGGCGCAATACATTGCAATGTCACTAACTTAATGTGCTGTCTTGTGACATTCAGTAAGTTTTAGCGGCGATGTAGGGGCGCAATATATTGCGCCCGCCTCTCTAATGCAAACTGCTATGGTTTAGAAAGTTACTATCGTCTGGGCGGGCGCAATATATTGCGCCCCTACTTCGTTGCTGAAAATCAGTTGCTTATGTGTTAAGTTAGTGACATTTCAATACATTGCGCCCTTCCCGCCCGCACATTCCATGTGGTCGGTCGCGCTCGACCCACCCATACTCCCGGCCAATATAACCCAAGGCCGCCCTTCGGCGCAAAGCGCCGAAAATAGCCGCATCGCGGCGACAATTTTGTAGGCACGGGCGTAAGCCCGTGTAAATTAACAACAAAGCGGACAAGCCGCGTCAGCGGCGACATTTTGTCCGGCTATCAACCCCAAAAACCAAAATGAAAAAAACCCACAAAAGAAAAAGAAAATCCCGCCTCCGGGCCGGAGACGGGATTCCGTATAGCTTGTCAATCGGGCTATTAGCCGTTGATCTTGACCATGGTGGCGATGAGGTCGAGCACCTTGTTCGAGTAGCCGATCTCGTTGTCGTACCACGATACAACCTTCACGAAGGTCGGGGTAAGCTGGATACCGGCCTTCTTGTCGAAGATCGAAGTGCGGGTGTCGCCAAGGAAGTCGCTCGATACTACATCTTCTTCGGTGTAGCCGAGTACGCCCTTCAGTTCGCCTTCGCTGGCTTCCTTCATGGCTGCGCAGATTTCTTCGTAGGTTGCGGGACGGGCCAGGTTGACGGTGAGGTCAACTACCGATACGTCGAGGGTCGGAACGCGCATCGACATGCCGGTGAGCTTGCCGTTGAGTTCGGGGATTACTTTGCCTACTGCCTTGGCTGCGCCGGTCGACGACGGGATGATGTTGCCCGAAGCTGCGCGGCCGCCGCGCCAGTCCTTCATCGACGGGCCGTCGACGGTCTTCTGGGTTGCGGTGGTGGAGTGTACGGTGGTCATGAGGCCGTCGACGATGCCGAATTTCTCATGGAGTACCTTCGCGATGGGGGCGAGGCAGTTGGTGGTGCACGATGCGTTCGATACGAACTGGGTGCCCTTCTGGTAGGTGTGGGCGTTAACGCCGCATACGAACATGGGGGTGTCGTCCTTCGAGGGGGCCGACATAACTACGTACTTGGCGCCGGCTTCGATGTGGCCCTGAGCTTTTTCCTTGGTCAGGAACAGACCGGTCGACTCAACTACGTACTCTGCGCCTACTGCACCCCAGGCGATTTCTTTCGGGTCGCGGCAGGCGGTTACGCGGATGTGCTTGCCGTTTACGATGAGTTCGCTCTTCTCGAGGTCGTAGTCTACGGTGCCTTCGAAGTGGCCGTGCATTGTGTCGTATTTGAGCATGTAGGCCATGTAGTCGACCGGAAGAAGGTCGTTGATGGCAACTACTTCGATGTCGTCACGCTTGGTGCTTGCGCGGAATACGAAGCGACCGATGCGGCCGAAGCCGTTGATACCGATTTTAGTCATAGTTCTTTATTGATTATTTGGGTGATATGTTTGCTATGTCGTTTGACGAGGCCTGACAGGGGGCCTCTTTTCGGCGGCAAAATTAATGAAAAATTTCCATATTTCAATATACCACCGCCGAAAAATATGCTGTCTTCACAATATTTATACATCATCGGCCGCCGTCGCGTCGGTCTCCGGGAAAATCATTTCGCAGGCGATGTCGGCGGGAAGGCGCGACCGTTGCCGTGCGTCCACCGAAAGGGCTATTCCGGCACCCGTGAGCTGGCGCGCCAAGGCTGCGCTCCCCCGGAAGCCGTGCACTATCCAGAGTTGCTTGGGCCTCAGCTGCCGGTGAAGGGCGAGGATGCGGTGGTAGGCTCGCACACAGTGGATTATAAGCGGTTTCCCCACGGCTTCGGCAAGGAGCGCCTGGCGCTCGAACACCGCTTCCTGCACTTCGGCCGGGCCACCGCGCAGGGTGTCGAGCCCCCCCTCACCCACGGCCACGGTGCGCGGGTCGGAGGCCATGGCTTCAAGGCGCGCCCACGTGGCCTCGGCAATGGGTGCCGTGGTGCTCCACGGATGTATCCCGACGCTGTACCATGCCTCGCCCGGCAGGCCCGTAAGCTCGTCGGAAGGCTCTACGGAGGTCACCGTGTCGGGCGCCCGGCGCACGTGGTTGTGGATGTCGGCAAAGCGGTGAAGGTCGGTCATGGCACGGGGTCGTAGCCGCTGCCGCCCCACGGGTGGCAGCGCAGTATGCGCCTCACGGCCAGCCATGTGCCGCGCAGCGGCCCGTGCTTGCGAAGCGCCTCCAGGGCATACTGGCTGCATGTGGGCGTGAAGCGGCACGACGGCGGTGTGTAGGGCGATATGCAGGTGCGGTAGAACAATATGGGCAGGCACAGAAGCCACACCGCGGCATCGCGCAGGGCCTTGGCAACTCGCCGGCCCCTCCGCGGAGGCTCATTCGCCTGGCTCGGCATGGCGCTCGGCATAATGCTCGGAGAGGGAGGTGAGGAGCTTGTCCATGGCGCGGCTCACGGAGGCGTAGGGCACAGGCCGGTCGGCCACATAGACGAAGGCCAGGTCGACGCGCACCCCCTCGGGCAGAGGGTGGTTCTGATGGCTCAGGCGGAAGGCCTCGCGTATGCGCCGCCGCATGAGCACACGGTCCACGGCATGGCGAAGCCGCCGTTTGGGCACCGAGATGAGGAAGGCCACCGCTGCGTCGGAGCTCCGACGGCTGTCGGCGCGTCCCATGGCGCGAAGAGGATAGGCAAGGCGCGAAAACTCCGCACCACCGGCGGCGAAAAGCTCGTCGATGGCGCGCTGGGAGCAGAGTTTCTGCTTCTTGTAGAGGCCGAAACGCTTCACCGGTATTGGTTTAGTCCTTGTTGTTTTCGGTCAGGAAGAGGTCGATGGCGGTGGTCATCGACGGGGCTTCGGGCGACGGTGCGGCAACATCGATGCGCAGACCCGCGTCCTTGGCAGCCTGGGCCGTGGCGGGGCCGAACACCGCTATGCGGATGTCGCCCTGATTGAAGTCGGGAAAATTCTTCATCAGCGACTCTATGCCCTGAGGACTGAAAAATACGAGCATGTCGTAGTCAAACGCCTCGTCGGGGGTGAAGTCGTTGCTCACCGTGCGGTACATAACCGCCGTCGTCGCCGAAATTTTGTTGGCGGCCAGAAGGGCGTTGTCGCACCCGTTGTTCACGTCGCTTACGGCAAAGAGAAATTTCTCGTTCTTGTGCTTCTGCATCGCAGGCAGAAGGTCGGCCAGCTTGCCTGTGGGGGAAGCGAAGATTTTGCGCTTACGGTATACGATATACTTCTGGAGATAGTTGGCTATGGCCTCGCTCGTGCAGAAGTACTTCATTGTCATAGGTATGGTTATGCGCATTTCCTCGCAAAGGCGGAAGAAATGGTCGATGGCCGTCTTGGCGGTGAATACGACGGCCGTGAAGTCGGCTATGTTGACTTTTTGCTGTCGGAACTCTTTTGCAGAGAGTCCCTCGACCTTGATGAAGGGGCGGAACACCATCTCGACGCCATGCTTGGCGGCGATGTCGAAATATGGCGACTTTTCGGTGGTGGGACGCGGCTGCGATATGAGAATTTTCTTAACGTTCACTCTGTCGGATGATTGATGATGCTGCACAAAACTTCGCGCCGAAGGGCTCAGAAAACCGGCCGGGAAAGCCCTGAAAGGGTGTAGAGAGCCATCAACGGAAGCAATTCCAATGTGCAAAGGTACAAAATAAAATACAGCAATGAGCTAAAATTGCGATAAAAAATGCGGACGCCTTTGCCGATAAAGATTAGTCGGAATATGAAATATATTGTAAGTGAGATGATTAACAGAATGTCGTGCCATTGCGGCATATACACCATCAAAATGGCCGGAATCGCCATTCCGAGCCCCGCGAAGGCCTGCGACGACGCAAAACCGCCCAACCACAGCCGACGCTGCTCGTCGTTCCCGAAGGCGTAGCCAACGAGCCAGTAGGCGCACCGCTCGAACATGTAGTAGCACCCCAGCAACGCCATCATCGCAGCCGCTCCGGGGAAAGAGGGTGCGACGGGAAGACCGTGAACGTTGTAGAGCACCACTCCGCCGAACACGGTAAAGACAAGACCAAGCACCACGGCCATGGGGCCGGCGGGCGTTTGCTCGTCGTCGAACACATTGCGCCGTCCCCGCACGCTCCACAGCTGCGAGGCGTACACCTTGAGCGTGCGCCGCAGCCCGTGCCGGCTCACCGACAGGAGCAGCAGAGTGGCTATCATCACCGCCGCCAGGGGGGTGCTGTTGTAGTAGGCCGGAGCGCACTCGCGCGGTGCCATGCCCGTGAGGCTCTGCGGCGCCGGTACGTCGAGTTCCATGGCGGCGAGGCTGTCGGCTGCTGCCGCCTGCTTAAGGCTGTCGGCCTCGGCAACCGGAAGGAAACGAGGCACGCGGCCCTCAACCGTGTCGGCCACGATGCTGTCGAAAAGCGCCGTGCAGATATGCTCGGGCGCCGTCGCCGCAGGGCTATACGAGGCGGTCGAAGCCGGCGCGCCTGCGCTCCGGCCTGCCGCTACCGCTGCTGCGGCGCTCGCGGTGATGGTGGCGGTATGTGTGCTGTCGGGCATGGGTCAGAATTTGGGAGAGAGATGCAGCTCCGCGCCCGTGGCGAGAGCCAGGCCGACGGCCTCCTCGGGCTCGTGCGCCACGGCATAGAGCGCCGAGTGGTCGGCCGGTAGGAAGCCGCGCCGCGTGGCCTCGGCCATCTGCTCCAGCAGCCCTGAGTAGTAGCCCTCGGTGTCGAGAATCACTATGTTGCCGTTGTAGAGCCCCAGCTGCCGCCAGGTGATGATTTCGGTGAGCTCCTCAAAGGTGCCTATGCCCCCCGGAAGAGCTATCACACCCGTGGCGAGCGACGCCATGCGGCTCTTGCGCGTGTGCATGTCGGGCGTAATCTCGAGCTGCGTCATGCCCCGGTGGTGCCACCCCCGGTCCACCATGAACTGCGGTATCACGCCCGTGGCCTCGCCGCCGGCGGCAAGGGCCGCGTCGACCACGGCGCCCATCAGCCCCGTGTGCCCCGCGCCCGTCACCAACATGACACCGCGACGCGCAATGGCGCGCCCCACGGCCGCCGCAGCCTCCAAAAAGACCTCCGGCGCCGCCGCTGCCGACCCGCAATAAACCGTTATGGCATTTTTCATACCGCAAAATTACAAAAAATTTCCCACACCCCCACGCTCTTCTCGGCGTTCAGTCGTTTTGTTTGATTTTCATGTCAGAGCACCTGCTTCTATTGAACCATCCAACTGTAAAACGAAGACCCCGAAAGTTAGTAACACTTACTTTCGGAGCCTGTTGTGTCGTTAGGATTATGTGGAGTATGGTGTTTGTTTAATTATCATAGGAAGATATTGAAAAGATACCCGGATATGACAGCCGTCAGGAATATTACGGCGACAATCATGGCGACAAGTTTCTTTTTGAAGATGCTTGCGAGCATTGACATTTCAGGGATTGCCATGCCCGCACCACCGATAACGAGTGCGATCACGGCTCCGATACTCATTCCTTTCCCCATCAATGCCACACCGATAGGGATTGCAGTTTCTGCCCGGATATAAAGGGGAGTACCGATGATAGCGGCGACAGGTACAGCAAACGGATTGTCTGGACCTGCGATTTTCAAAACCCAATCACTCGGCATATAGCCGTAAATCATCGCTCCTAAAGCAACGCCGATGATAAGATACCAGAATATCGGGCGAAGCGT
>CABRZA010000125.1 GCA_902475285.1 uncultured Porphyromonadaceae bacterium | reverse complement strand
AGACATTGGAGACGCTCACTGTCTTCAATGGTATCGTATATTGCCTGATTTACGTCGGTTATCTTGAAATATGACTCCAAGTCGTCGATATTCCGCTTAAAGAACGCGCGAAGCCATGACACATCGTTCCATTGATCAAAAATGGCATCGAGGACATTGTCAAGGCTGTCTTCATATCTTACTGCCCATAAACTTGAATCGTCTGTAATTCTATCAAACTCCATGCGAGGTATTTTTGTGCAAAGATATGAATTATTTCAAAATATAACAACTTAAAAGTTGTTTTTGTCAGTATATCGACAATAAGGGTCAATTTCGCTACACATTACCACTCGAAGGCGAAGCCGGCGGAGGCGAGGTCGGCAGTGACGGGAGGCTGGAGCTTGGAAAGTGTGATGGAGCCACCTTGAAGATTGGGGTAGCGGCGAATGAGGTGGCCGTAGATGCGGAAGACGACGTTTTCGAGGAGCTTTGACGGGAAGGCCATTTCCTCCTTAATAATATCGATTACTTCGGCATAGCTTATGGTAAGGTCGAGACGGTCGGTACGCATTGCGTGCTCGCAGTCGAAGACAAGACTTACCGACACTTCGAAGTTATTTCCCACCTTTGTTTCCTGCGACTCTACGCCATGGTAGGCGTAGAGTCGCAGGCGGTCGATGAATATACGGCCCGTGGGCTGCTGCTGCAAATGGATCATCGGCTAAGGTTAATTATCAACAGATTTAATTATCAACAGAGAAGAAGAATGGATGCTATTTGCGCCGGCGGCTGTGTTTCTTGCCGGGCTTTTCGGCTGCGGGCTGGGCCGGACGCGAGGTTTTGAGGGCGTCGAGACTTCGTGGCGGGTTCTTGTCGTCGACGAGTGCGAAATCGAGCTGCTTGCGCTGGAGGTCGGCGCGCGCGACCTGTACTCTGACGGCATCGCCGAGGCGGTAACGATTGTTGTGGCGGCGTCCGACGAGGCAATAGTTGCGTGCGTCGAAATCGTAATAGTCGTCGGCGAGGTCGCGCATGGGCACGAGACCCTCGCACTTGTTCTCGTCGAGCTCGATATAGAGCCCCCACTCGGTGACGCCGGATATAACACCGGTGTATACCTCGCCGAGACGGTCGGCCATATACTCGACCTGCTTGTACTTTATGGAAGCACGCTCGGCGTTGGCGGCGAGCTGTTCCATGTCGGACGAGTGCTTGCATTCTTCCTCGAGCTTCTCGAGGTTGACGGAGCGTCCGCCGGCGAGATAGCGCTCGAGCAGCCGGTGCACCATCATGTCGGGATAGCGGCGTATGGGGGAGGTGAAATGTGTATAGTAGTCGAAGCCGAGGCCGTAGTGGCCGATGTTGTTGGTGGTGTAGATGGCCTTGGCCATGGAGCGTATGGCGAGAGTGGCCAGTAGATTTTCCTCGCCGGTACCCTTGATGTCGACGAGCATCTTGTTGATGGATCGGTTGATTTCGGCGGGTGTGCCGGTGGTTTTGAGCCTGTGGCCGAACACGCGTGCGAGGGCGGCGAGGTCGTTGAGGCGCTCGGCATCGGGCACGTCGTGCACGCGGTATACGAATGCCTTGGCTTTCTTTTTCTTAGGCGGTACGCCTATGGCTGTGGCCACGGCACGGTTGGCCAGGAGCATGAACTCCTCGATGAGTTTGTTGGCATCCTTCGATTCCTTGAAGAACACGCGGGTGGGATGCCCATTGTCGTCGATGTCGAAGCGCACTTCCACGCGGTCGAAGTCGACGGAGCCATTGTCGAAACGTGCCTTGCGGAGGGCTTTTGCCATGCGGTCGAGGGTGATAATCTCCTCGGCGAAGTCGCCGCGGCCGGTTTCTATAACCTCCTGCGCCTCCTCATAGGTGAAGCGGCGGTTGGAGCGGATTACGGTGCGGGCTATGCGCGAGTCGAGCACACGGCCCGAGGGGTCCATATTGAAAATGACCGAAAAAGTGAGCTTATCCTCGTCGGGACGCAGGGAGCATATACCATTGCTGAGGTGCTCGGGAAGCATGGGCACGACGCGGTCGACGAGATATACGCTCGTGGCGCGCTCCTCGGCTTCGCGGTCGATTATGGTGTCGGGGTGTACGTAGTGGGTTACGTCGGCAATATGCACACCAACTTCCCAGTTACCGTCGGGCAGGCGGCGGATGGAAAGGGCGTCGTCGAAGTCCTTCGCGTCGCGGGGGTCGATGGTGAATGTGGTGACATCGCGCATGTCGAGGCGTTGGGCCACGACTTCGTCGGTGATGCCGGCATCGATTTTTTCGGCGGCTCTCTCGACGGCTTCGGGATACTTGTAGGGGAGACCGAACTCGGCGAGGATTGCATGGATTTCGGCGTTGTTCTCGCCGGCTACGCCGAGGATGTCGACAACCTCGCCCTGGGGGTTCTTGGCGTCGTCGGGCCAATGGGTGATGCGTACGATGGCCTTGTCGCCGGTCTTTCCGCCACGGAGCTTCGCCTTGGGGATATAGATGTCGGTGGCAAGGAACTTACTGTCGGTGAGGAGGTAGGCGAAGTGCTTGTCGACTTTGAGCGTGCCGATGAAGGTCTGGTCTTTCTTTTCGATAATCTGCGTAACCTCGGCCTCGGGCTCGCGGCCCTTGACGCGGGCGGCAATGGTGACCTCCACTTTATCGCCGTTGAGGGCGTGCATGGAGTTGCGCTCGGCCACATTGATTTCTTCGCCGTCGGTGTCGGTTATGACACTGTTCTTGCCGTTGGAGCGGCGCACGAACGTGCCGGTATCCTTCACCGAACGCTGAACGCACTTATATTTGCCCGGGGCAGTCTCTATGATGATGCCGTCGAAGGCGAGCTCGGCCAGATAGAGCGCCACAGTGCGCTGTGCGGCGGGCGTCGACTCTCCGATGGCTCCGGCCACCTGACGGTAGTTGAATGTGGCGGAGGGCTTGCCCGCTATATAGGCGTCGACACAGGCATGGATGCGTGCCTTCTGTTTGGATGTGTTTATGTTCTTGCCCATTTCTTTTTAACTGTCTGTGTTGAATACGTGGTGCCGCGATGCGGCGTGTAAGAGAAATGCGGAGGTGCTGTCCGCGTTGACGGACACCTCCGCATTTAAAACGTTTATATTCGCGCGAGGGTTCGGCGGTCAGGCATCGATGTTGGCATAGGTCGCATGTGCCTCTATGAAGTCGCGTCGCGGACCCACGTCCTCGCCCATGAGCATGGAGAATATGCGGTCGGCCTCGGCGGCGTCGCTGATGTGAACCTGCTTGAGTATTCGGTGTTCGGGCGACATGGTGGTGTAGCGGAGCTCTTCGTCGCTCATCTCGCCCAGACCTTTGTAACGCTGTATTTCGGTTCGCTCGCCGTATTTGGCGATGAACTGCTGCACCTGCATGTCGTTCCAGCAGTATTCCTCGTGCTTGCCGTTCTTGCACTTGTAGAGTGGCGGCGAGGCCAGGAAGAGGTGTCCCTGCTCGATTACGGGGCGCATGCGGCGGAAGAAGAATGTCATCAGGAGGGTGGCGATGTGGGCGCCGTCGACGTCGGCATCGGTCATGATGATAATCTTGTGGTAGGCTAGCTTGGATATGTTGGGCGCCTTGGGGTCGTCGTCGGTACCTATGGTGACGCGGAGGGCGCGGAAGAGGCTTGTGATTTCCTGATTTTCGAACACGCGGTGGTCCATGGCCTTCTCCACGTTGAGGATTTTGCCTCGTAGAGGGAGGACGGCCTGAGTGCGGCGGTCGCGGGCGAGCTTGGCGGTGCCGCCTGCGGAGTCGCCTTCGACGAGGAATATCTCGCAGTCTTCGGCGGTGTGGCTTGAACAGTCGGTGAGCTTGCCGGGGAGGCCGCCGCCGAAGAGGGGCGACTTGCGGAGCACGTTCTGACGGGCCTTCATGGCAGCGTGGCGTGCCTGGGCGGCGAGCACCACTTTCTCCACTATGAGCTTGGCCTCGCGGGGATGCTCCTCGAGGTAGTAACCGAGGGTCTCGCTCACCGCCGACGAAACGGCGGGAGCCACCTCGCTGTTGCCGAGCTTGGTCTTGGTCTGACCTTCGAACTGGGGTTCGAGCACTTTCACCGAAATCACGGCCGTGAGACCGTCGCGGAAGTCGTCTGCAGCGATTTCAACTTTGGCGTTTTTGAGGAGATTGTTGTCTTCGGCGTATTTTTTGAGGGTGGTGGTGAGGGCGCGGCGGAAGCCGGTGAGATGCGTGCCGCCCTCGATGGTGTTGATGTTGTTGACGAAGGAATAGATATTCTCGTTCTGCGTAGTGTTGTAGGTCAGGGCCACTTCGACGGGAATACCGGAACGCTCGGTATTGAGGTGGATTACGTCGTTGATGAGCGATTCCTTGTTGGAGTCGATGTACTGCACGAACTCACGGAGGCCATCGCGGCTGTAAAAAGTCTCGCTGCGGTAGTTGCCCTCTGCGTCGAGCTCGCGGCAGTCGGTGAGATGGAGTGTGATGCCGGCGTTGAGGAATGCGAGGTCGCGCAGACGGTTGGCCAGCGTTGAGTAGTCGTAGACAGAGACGGTGAATATGCTGTCGTCGGGCTTGAAGGTTATCGTGGTGCCGGTGTGCTCGCTTTCGCCCACGATTTCGAGGGCGGTGGTGGGCTTGCCGCAGCTGTACTCCTGGGCATAGACCTTGCCGTTGCGGCGCACCTCGGCACGAAGGTAGGCGGAGAGAGCGTTGACACACGACACGCCCACACCGTGCAGACCGCCCGACACCTTGTAGGAGCCTTTGTCGAACTTACCGCCGGCGTGGAGAACCGTGAGCACCACTTCGAGGGCACTCTTGTGCTCCTTCTCGTGCATGTCGACGGGGATACCGCGGCCGTCGTCGACGACGGTTATGGAATTGTCGGGGTTGATGGTGACGCTTATATCAGTGGCGTAGCCGGCCAGAGCTTCGTCGATAGAATTGTCGACCACCTCATACACAAGGTGGTGCAGGCCTTTTTCGGAAATATCACCGATATACATTGCAGGACGCTTGCGCACGGCCTCAAGGCCTTCGAGCACCTGAATATTACCGGCATTGTATTCCTCTTTATCTTCTGCCATATTTATATTTTCTATGGTGGGTTCAAATCACTTTTAGACACTACAAAGTTACGAAATTTTTCTCACATACCGAAAATATCATGTCTTTTTGCTAATTTTACACCATCAAAAAGCAGCGGGAGCACAACAAGAAGCGCTCCGGTCACGTTATCAATAATAAACTACAATCAGCATAACTCAATATTTATGAACCGACATATCCTCTACCCGGCCCTTGCGGCCGCCATCGTGCTGGCATCGTCGTGCTCGGTGGTGAACTCCCTGACGCACAAAGAAAAGACCGATACCCAAAGTACCGTTGCCTCAACAACGACGGGCACTCCCGCTGCAACCGCACCGGCAGCAGAAGCGCCCAAAGCACCGGCAGCAGAACCTTCCAAAGCACCCGCGGCCACTGAGCCCAAAAAGAAGGACAAGAAGAAAAAGCCGACCGTACAGACAGAGCGTCCGGCCGAGAAAAACACCGCGCCTAGCGTCGAGGTGCTCACCGAAGGACGTTGGACTGTAGCATCGGTGGGCGACAAGCAAATCAATCTCGAAGACGAACAGCCCTATGTGGCCTTCGACAAAAACGGACGCCTCTATGCATCCGACGGGTGCAATATACTCAACGGCAGCTACCGCATGGACGCCAAAGGCAAGATGACCTTCGGACAGATGCTCTCCACCATGAAGTACTGCCCCGAAATGGACTTCGCACCTGCCATCACCGCCATATTCGGCGACGGACGGACCGTGGCCGTCGACTGCCGCCGCATAGGCCAGGACACTTACCTTTATATTAAGGACGGAGGCCGTACGCTGGCCACCTTCCGCCGCCACAACATGGAATTTCTCAACGGCGCATGGACCATCACCTCGGCCGAAGGAAAGACCATCGACGACGAAGAGGCCAACCTCTTCATCGACATCGCCGAACTGAAGGTACACGGCAACACGGGGTGCAACTATTTCAACGGCGCCATCTACATCGATCCCTCGCGTAGCAACGCAATAGATTTCAGCAACATGGGCCTTACACGCATGGCGTGCCCGAAATCCGACCAGGAACGCGCCATAATGGTGGCCCTTGAGACGGCAGCCTCGGCCATCGCCGGCAAGAACGCCGATACGGTGCTTCTCCTCGACGCCAAGGGCAAGGAACTCATGACACTCCGCCGCAGCGCCGTAGCTCCCGAAGAGTAAGCAATACAAACCACATTATGCCCGACATACTCCCCTACTTCACCGAGCGCGGCACGCGCCGTCGCTTCGACTCTGCACGGCATATCAGCGCCGACGACATAAAGGCCATCGTCGGCGCCGCCGCGCACGCCCCCAACACCGGCAACATGCAGCTCTACACCATTGTGGCCACCATCGACCCATCGGCAAAGAAAGAACTCGCCGGGCTGCACTTCAACCAACCCGCAGCCACGGGCGCCGACGTGCTGCTCACCGTATGCGCCGATACCCGGCGCTTCGGGCGGTGGTGCCGTTGCCGACAGGCCGAAAACAGCCTCGACAATCCCGGAGGCCGGCTCACCGCCGCCGTCGACGCCGCCATCGTGGCCCAGCAGATAGTCACCGTAGCCGAGACCGCCGGCCTCGCCACCTGCTATCTGGGCACCGCCACTTATAACGCCGAAGCCATAGGCCGTCTGCTCGACCTTCCCAAGGGCGTAGTGCCAATAGTGGGCATCGCCATGGGCTATCCACTGCCCGATGACACCCCTGCTCCGGCCGACCGCCTGCCCGTCGACGCCGTGCTGCACATGGAACGCTATCACGACGGCAGCCCCGACGACATCGATGCCTGGTATGCGGCCAAAGAGGCTCTGCCGGAGTCGGCGCAGTTCATCGCCGAGAACGGCCTCGCCACCCTTGCGCAGGTCTACTGTCGGGTGCGCTATCCACGCGACCTCCACGAAGCTCTCGGAAAGACCCTCCTCGGGCTTATGAGCGAGGCCGAGGATTAGGCGCACACGCAAAAAGCGCCCCCGCGGCCGAGGCTGCTGGGGCGCCGATATTACGGTAAAGACCGTTTAGCGGTCCTGAACGAGCGATACGATGAATTCCTTCTCGTCGTCGGGATCGGGAAGGATGTTGATTTTGTTCTCACGGGCAAGCCAGCCGATGGCAGCAAAGACTTCCTTGTCTTTGAGCTTGGTGGCTTTTTTGAGCTGCTTGATGCCCATTGCTTCGGCGGTGTTTAGTGCCACCCATACCGAGCCGGCATACATACCGATAGTTTCTGTGTTCATTTGTCTGTTGAATGTTTTTTGATGTTAGACAACTATTTCTCTATATCGA
>CABRZA010000124.1 GCA_902475285.1 uncultured Porphyromonadaceae bacterium | reverse complement strand
GTTCTCCGCAACTGCAGCGCATCAATAATGCTGCGATGATGGATCATATGATGGCCGAGCGTCGGCCATGGGCCGCTTTGGCTTATAAAATAGGCACAGGCGCACAATGCGATGACGTCGATACATGGCTTACACGCACAACTCCGGCTCTGTTCGACGAAATTTATCGCGACGCACGGATAGTGTCGCCCGACGGCCGCACAAGGCCATTGGTGGCCGGTAGTCGGAAGATATTGATTGAACCCGTTTCTGATTTTGGCGATACGTCCGTGCATCCGCAGACGGCTGCATGGATATTTGCTTGTCTTGTGCTTTTGCTGTGCGTAATCGATTTTTCAGGCCGTTGCCGAGTGTCGGTGAGGGTTGCCGACGGCACACTCCTTGCATTGCAGACTGTCGCGGCTTCGATTCTTATGCTCCTCGCTTTGTCGCCTTACGGCATCGGGCATGGCTGGAACTGGTATCTGATAGTGTTCAATCCTTTTCCGGCTTTGTTGTGGATAGTATTGCGCGGCAACAAACACCAAGGGCCGCTCTATCTGTGCTATTCGATTGTTCTGGTAGCCTTCGTTATCATTGTCCCGACTCTTACATCGGAGGTGGATACAACGGGCATCATCGTCGTGTCAGCCCTGGCTCTACGCTGCGCCGTGAAATATGCCCTCTCTATATCCGGCCGAAAATTCAGGCCTGGCTTATTCTCCCGCTGAGCAGCCGGTGGCCGAAGCGGCAGTAGAGGCACTTGCGGGGGCGGCAGTAGGCCGTGTGGAGCTGGATGAGGGCCTGGCCTGTGAAGGCGTCGGGGCAGGGGAGGCCCGCCGAGGTGAAGAGGCGCACCGTGCGGTTGTTTTCGGGCGGCAGGGTTTGGAGGATGTCGACGGCGGCGTCGAGCATCGCGCCGTTGCCTGTGGCCATGCCGTAGGAGTAGAGCGTCGGAGCCACCACATTGATTATCAGAGTGTCGACCGATGCTGCCGAGAGTGCCGCGCCGAAGTCGGCCTGCGCCGGTGCGAACTGTGCGTGGTGCTGCCAGAAGTCCGACAGCCGTGTGTCGAACAGCCGCCGCGCGCCCTCCGCGTCGCGCACCCCCAGGAGATCGGCCGCTATGCCGAAATCACGGTGTATCATCATCGCCAGCAGCGCTATGCGCCGCTGCGGGAAGGCCTGCGGCCGCATGCGGGCCATTTTCCACGACGTCACCGGCCGCTCCGGCAGCCCGAATTTGGCAGTGAAGAAGGCATATTCGCCCCTCAGCCGCTCCATGTAGGCGCGGTCGGCGGGGTCGGGCATTTCTGCGTCGAGCATTCCGGCATGGCCGAAGAGAGCGCCCTCGATGGTTTCCAAGTTGTCGCGGTGGTGGAGCAGACACCGCAGCGGCACCTGCCGTGCCAGCCGCTCGAAGGGCTCGCTGTTTATGCCGAAGCCCAGACCCCGCGCCAGCGTAACGTAGAGTGCCGCACGGCGGTCGCCGTCGAGATCTCGAGTCAACGCGTCGATGCGTGCCGACTTCTGTTGCAGACGTTCGAAGGCCAGCGCCGACAGCCACTCCGTGACGTGCAGCGACGGCACCTCTTTCAGCTCGCCGCCACACGGAAGAGCGTCGAGGGCCGTCACCATGGCGCTGTAATACTGCGTGAGCTCCTCGGGGCACGGTAGCACCATCTGCGGAATCACGGCGCCGTCGGGGCGGTGCACCCGCGCGTCGCTCACGCGCACCACATGCAGTATCACCGAGGCATAGGCCGCGTCGCCGTCATGGCCGTGGCGGTGCCAGTCGGAAGCGCGCACATGCAGCTCCACGTTGCCGGCCCACATGCGGCCCCCTATGCGTATCTTGGCGTTGAAGAAGTCCGGCCCCGCGTCGAGGTTGGCGATGCCCGCATCTATCACCTCCACCTCGTCGCCGTCGACGGTGCGGAAGGTACGGCAGCCACGGAGGCCGTGCTGCCATATGTAGTGCATCAGTTTCTCGACCATAGTCCGGCCGCCCGGCGCGTCAGCCTTGCAGCGGGTTGGCCAGGCGCGCTATGTATTTGCCGATGATGTCGAACTCGATGTTGACCCTCGTACCCTCCTCGATGGCGCGGAAGTTGGTGTGCTCGAGGGTGAAGGGGATGATGGCCACGCGGAACGACCCCGGGCGGCTGTCGCACACCGTGAGGCTCACGCCGTTCACCGTCACCGACCCCTTCTCCACCGTCACGTAGCCCTGGCGCGCCATGGCTTCGTCGACCTTGTATTCGAACGTGAAGTAGCGGCTGCCGTCGGCGTCCTCCACCTTGGTGCACATGGCCGTGGTGTCGACGTGGCCCTGCACGATATGTCCGTCGAGGCGTCCGTTCATCAGCATCGAGCGCTCGAGGTTCACAAGGTCGCCCGCACGCAGAAGCCCGAGGTTCGAGCGGTCGAGGGTTTCGGCCACGGCCGTTACGGTGTATGTGCCGTCGCCGCCAAGTGCTACCACGGTGAGGCACACGCCGTTGTGTGCCACCGACTGGTCGATGTGCAGCTCGTCGGCGAAGGAGCAGCGCACCGTTATGTCGATGTTGCCGGCTTTCGGGCTTACGGCCGTCACGGTGGCGGCCTCTTCAACTATTCCTGAGAACATGGGGAGCGATTATTGTTTGAGTTTGTGAATGTCGATTTCTATCTTGGCCGTTGCTTTGTCGTCGAAGTGGAAGGTAACGGGCACCGTGAGGCTGCCGTTGTCCACGATGGCGTTGTAGCGGCTGCGCTCGCGGTTGTTGCGCACGTCAACGCGCACTTTGCCGTCGGCGTAACCTGCGGGCATCTCAACCACGAATGTCAGCTCGGCCACGTCGGGAGCGCCCTCGTAGCCGCCCTGAGCGGCGATGTCCACCACGAGCTTGCCCTCGTTGAGGGAGCCGAAGATGTTCAGCAGGCGGTATGTGCCGTCGGCCAATGTAGTGCGGGTGAGGCGGTTGTCGTCGTAGAGGGTATACTTGCTGTTCACGTTCTCCGACGCGAAATAATAAATCGTGAAGTTGTCGGCCTTGTAGTCGCCCGTATTCTGCATCGGCGTGTCGCAAAGCGGTATGATGGCGCCCTCGCGAACGAAGAGCGGCAGGCCGAGCCCGGCGTTGTAGTCCACAAGCGAGCCGCCCTCGAAGCGCTGCCGCGGATTGTTGAAGTCAATCCACTCGCTGCCGGCGGGGAAACGCACCTCGCGGCTCTCGGTGTCGGGCGTCACGATGGGCGCCACAAGCACATCGGCGCCCCAGAGGTATTCGTGAGGCACGGCGTCGTACTGCGCCGTTGTGCCGTCGGCAAAGCCCAGAGGGCGCACCAGCGGCCAGCCGTAGCGCGCGTTCTCATAGGCCAGCGTGTAGTTGTAGGGCAGCCAGCGGTAGCGTTCCTTCACGATGGCCAGCATGTCGTCGGCCATGTCGGGGTAGTGGTAGGGCTCGGCGTAGCGGGTGGCGTGCGTGCGGAACACGGGCGTGAACAGGCCCGCATGCACCCAGCGGCGGTAAAGCTCGGGCATGTAGGCGTGCTTGGGGTCGACGGCGAAGCCGCCGAGGTCGGAGCTCATGTAGCCCAAACCGCTCAGGCCCGAGTTGAGCATGATGCGTATCTGCGGTTCCAGGCCGCCCCACGAACGCGACACGTCGGTCGACCACGGGAATACCGAGTGACGCTGCAGACCCGTCGTGCCGCCGCGCATGAGCGTCATCAGGCGACGGTCGGGATACTTCTCGGCGTAGAGCTCGCTTATGATGCTGCTCCAGTCGTTGCCGTACTTGTTGTGGTATTCGCGGGCCGTCAGGCCGTTGTGGTGCAGGCCGCTCTCGGGGTGCACCTCGGGCTCGCCAAGGTCGCCCCACCAACCGCCCATGCCCTCGTCGGTGAGGGCCTCGTAGCGGTCGGCGAGCCAGCGGCGCGTGGCGGGGTTCGACACGTCGAACATAGCGCCTTCACCCACCCAGATCTTCACCTCCTGCGGGCCTCCGGTGCTGTCGGCCACGAATATGTCCTTGGGCGTCAGGTTGTTGTAGTTGTCTACGCCACGGCCGTTGCGCAGAACGTATGGCTGCGATATGGCCACCACCTTCACGCCCAGGCTGTCGAGGCTGCGGAGCATGCCCTTGTGGTCGGGCCACTGTTCGGGGTCCCAGGCAAGGCGTCCCATATCCTCCTCCTTGCCGTACCAGTAGAGGTCGAGCACGATGCCGTCGACAGGGTAACCCTGCGTGCGGAGGGTGTCGATTACTCCCGTGGTCTCGGCCTGCGTGCGGTAGCCGTACTTCGATGTGATGTAGCCCAGCGACCACAGCGGAGGCATGGGCTGGCGGCCGGTGAGCTCGGTGAGCTGCTCGGTGAGGTCGGCCAGATTGTCGCAACCGCCTATGTAGTAGTATGTCACGGGCTTGCGGCTCTCGGTGGTGTACACTATGGGGTCGGTGAGCGCCATGGTGGCGGCGGCATAGTCGTCGAACACTATTGCGAAGCCCTCCGACGCCAGGAAGAGCGGCATGGTTATGTTCATCTGGCTTATGCGCGGGTCGTTGCCGGTATAGCCGTAGTTCTGTCGGTTGTACATCGTCAGCGTGTCGCCCCGGAGGTTGAACTTGTGGCCGCGTTCGCCGGCACCGTAGTAGGAGCCCCTGGCTGAGGTGGCAAGGGCTATCGATGTCTTGCCGTCGGCCATACGGCGGGCGCCGCTGTCGACGATAGTGGTGCCGCGCGCCGGCGACGAGATGCTCAGCGAGCCGTCGCTGTCGATTTTCGCCGTTATGCCGGCCGTGGTGGTGAAGCTCGTCCCCGCGGCCGAGAGATGGGCGGCGTCGGCCATCGGTGTGAGACTGAGCACGCTTTGCGCCTCGGCGGCATTCTCGCCGGCGGCGCAGTTATCCACGCGTATGATATAAGGAGTTACTGCGGTGGCCGTGGTGGTGCGCCCGTCGGCGCCGACAGAGCTTATCGATGTTTGTGCGACCGCCGGCACGGCAATAAAGATTGTCGCGGCGGCAAGGAGATGGAATCGGTTCATGGTGTGTGGCTTATGTATGATGTGTGGCCCGGCGACTATTGCGGCTGCACCGTGCCTCTATGGCTTCATGGGTCTACCCAAAAGGTATACGACCGCCAGTTGATGGCGTCGGTGCCCTCGGGAACGAAGGTGGGGGTGTGGTCGCCGGTGCGCGGGTCGCGCTTGAAGGTCGACCCCTCGACGGCGCGTGCCACGGCTTCGAAATTCTTCGACGCCCCAAGCAGAGGCCGCCAGTAGGTGAGCAGGCGCTCGCGGTTGTAGTTGTTTATGTCGTCGAAAAGGCCTCTGAGCGACGGCATGGCTTCCATGGCCGTGCGGCTCCATTCGCGGTTCCGGTCGAGGTATTCCACGGCCTGGGCCACGGCGTCGGCACTGGTGGCGGCCACTTCGGGTGTATCGGCCACGGGCGCTTCGGCGGGCGCCTCGGCGGCCACGGGCGCAGGCTGGGTCTGCGCTTCGTCGGCGGGGGCGGCTATGGCTGCGGGAGCCTCGGGCACGGCCCGGGGGGAGTTGTTGTCGCCGCTGAAGGCGAGCCATCCCAGGAAGAGGCCTATGAGGAGCGCCACACCGGCCACAAGCGGGTAGAGGCGGTAGTAGGGCTTGGCGTGCGTGCCTTCGTACTCGAGGCGGTTTGCCACGCCGGTGCCCTCGATGATTTCGTCGTCGACCACGCGGTAGCCCTTTATGGGGCTGCGCTTCACCTCGTCCTTGGTTTTGAGATAGATGCGTATGGGCTCCATCGCCTCGTCGAGCTCGAGGGGAAGGTCGAAGCGGTAAGTCTTGTGGAGCACCTTCATCTGCACCAGCGCCTGCGTGGTGGTGGCCAGGTCGATGGTGCCTTTGTAGGCGAAGTAGCCCGGCGAGCTTATCTCCACACGGGCGTTGAGAAGCTCGTCGTAGGTGAAGACCTTCGGGCCGTCGATTTCCACACCGTTAACAAGAATGTAGTAGTTTCCGATTGTGCGGTGCGACCCCTGTTCGGTTATGAAGAAGCTCGACGGTGTTATCATCCGTCGTGCCGTGCCCACTTCCGGAGCTTCGGGCACAGCGCCGTCGCCGGTCACGGTAAATTCCTGGTGCACGGCCTCGAAGCCGCTGCGGCGCCATTCAATCGTCAGTGTCTGTCCCTTTCCGGCGAGCATGGGAGTGTCGAATGGACGCCGTCCGAGCGTCGGCATGAAGCCGCGCGGACGTTTTGTGGGCGGATTCACGCGCACTACTTCTTCAAGAGGATACTTCGTGAGGTCGGACACGTGCGAGGCTGCCGATACGCCCTCCTGGGGGTTGAAAAGCACGATGCCGGCATACGACGAGTAGCCCGGCTGGTAGAAGCTCTGGCGCGCGTAGTCGGAAATCGAGGGAGCGCCCTGGCTGCCGTAGCGGGCATAGCCGTAGTTGTGGCCCGTGGATATGAAGTGGCGGGGCTGCGATTTGTCCAGCTGGTAGTCGGCCGACAGGAGGGTGCGCATGTCGGCCACATCCTCATGACGAGGGTCGCCGCCGGCGGCAATAAGATTGCGCGCGCCGTCGATGATGCGGTTGAAGCTGTCGACGGTGTTATGCATGCCCTCCGGGAAGAACACCGTGACGGCATAATGATCGTGACGGTCGCCCGCGATGGGGCGTATTATGCTCAGCAGCAAGCCACGCTCTATGTTGGTCGATACATAGAGCCACGGCGCCGCAGCGGCATCGTAGTGCAAGGGCTGGAGCGTGGGCGTGAGGTCGTTGATGCAACGCATCACCTCATCGGTGGGATTGATGCTCAGCAGATGCTTGTAGCCGCGCTGTGTCTTGGTGACATATAATTGAATCTGAGCCATAACTGCGTTTATGTCCGCAAAATTAGTCATTTTTTTGCGCACTGCCAAAGAAACGCCCCAAAAACCGCCCAACAGCCGCCGATAATGAGATAATAATGCAACGGCCGTTGCGCTAACCGCTGTTGCATTGTCAGCCATTCATTCCTTGTTTTCCAAATATATCCTGATTCGGGAACTGCGGAATGTGGCCCCCTGTCGTTGGCCACATTGTGGAATATTGGTCTTCACCCAGGCCCATGCCATAGACTGAAAACCGGGACACTTGGAAGACCGACGAGATGCATACTTCTGCGCCAGGATGCCGATAAGCGGCCTGTTACCGCGAAAGCGTAGATATGCCGGGTATGCGTGTCGTCAATGATGTGCGCAGGATATGAAAGACGAATGCGCACCCAATGGAAATTAAAAGGAAAACCGGCATAATGACGGTGAAATTAAGATGCTCGATAAGCACCAGGAGTTTGTTGTGCGTCAGATAGATGTCGAACGACAGCGCCAACAGTAGCGGCGGACAGTTTGGCGTTTTGATATTGCGGGTGTACATATAATTGCAAATCAGGATGATTGCAATGAGCACCAGAATGTTCGATACCAATCTGAGGGAGTG
>CABRZA010000123.1 GCA_902475285.1 uncultured Porphyromonadaceae bacterium | reverse complement strand
ATATTTCGCTGGTGATGTTTATTGTGATGATAGCCTCCCCGGCAATTGCTTTGCTTTTCGGTGAAAAATGGCTCGCTGTGGTGCCCGTATTCCGCATACTTGCTTTCAGCGAGGCCACTTGGTGTTTCAAGAACTTTTTCATGACCATTTGCAAAGTGCACGACCGCACAAATGTGGTGCGCAATATGGGATTTGCCGAGGTCGCATTCCAACTGCTTCTTCTGATTATATTTTTCCGCATGGGTATTCTGTGGATAGCCTTCACGCAGCTTTGTGGCCAGCTATTCGCTCTGTGCATTTATGCCCTCTATTCCACCCGCCGCCTGCGCGTTCTGCGCCTCCGCGAGCTCCTGGCCGCCGTGTGGTCGACTCTTTGGCTGCCCGTTCTCGCCGCCTCCGCCTCCTTTGCCCTCTGGTGTGTCATTCCCGCCGCTTGGCACCCCTTCGCATCGTGCGCTGTCCTCACCCTCGCATATGCCGCCGTTCTTCTCGGCATAGGCGCGGCCACAGGCTCGGGCATCTACCCTTTGATTCGCGAGAAAGTCCTCAAACGCTGACCGCCGGAAAATTTCCCGATTGAAATGTAGCTGCTTTACCGAAAAATTATTACCTTTGCACGAAAATGGCAAATAATCTTTATTCTCCCTATAAAAATACCGTTTATTTATATCTCGCCCTCGTCAATATAGTTTCGGGGGCGGCGATATGGCCGGTGAACTTCTGCTTGTTCTCGGTGCTGGGCGTGCTGGCGATAGCGCTGTTCGTGGCCTGGGTCGAAGCTGCCGTATATGGGTGGATGCAGCATACATACCTGCGCCGGCTGGCAGTGCCGATTCTTGTGCTTCTTGCCCTGGTGATGAACGTCTTCATAATCGTCGACGCCTTCCTGCTCATTCAGTTCCGCACGGTGCTGTCATTGCAGTCGCTCGACCTCGTGCTCGGCACAAATGTCAATGAGGCGCGCGAGTTCCTCAGCTCGTATGCTCCGCCTCTCGCCGTGATTGCAGGCATTGCCGCCGTTGTGGCCGTCAACGCCGGTTTCTGGTGGCTGGCAAAACGTATGGCGCGCATCCTCGCCGGAAACAGAATCGTTTTGTGGACCAAGCGGGTGGCCGCCGGTGCCGGAGCTGCCGTACTCGGATACATGGTGGTCATGTTCGCCGTCTACCGTCACGGCGCGCAGGTGCCCACATTCTCCGCCCCAATGCGCATGGGCTACGCCATGGTGCAGCGTGCGCAGAACACGCGCCTCCTCGACCGTCTGCGCTCGCTGAGCGCCAACACTGTCGTCGAGCCGTCAGAGTCTCCCGCATTCGATATCGTGTGGGTGCTCGGAGAATCGTTCAGCCGTTCTCATTCACCGCTTTACGGCTATGAAAAGCCCACCACCCCCTGCCTCTCGGCACTTGCCGCCGACAGTGCGCTTGTGGTGATGACCGACGTGGTGACTCACGAGGACTGGACGCAGAAAGTGCTCAAATCGCTCTTTTCCACCGGCCGTGGCAATGCCTCTTTTGGCTCGCAACCCCTCTTCCCCGTGCTCATGCGCAAGGCCGGATGGAAAATCGACCTCTACGACAATGAGTTTCTCGAAAATCCCGGCAGCACATTCTTCTTCGACGATCCCGCTATGTCGCGCATGATGTTCGACAACCGCAACACGGCAAAGACCGCACTCGACGGAGAGCTCGCCGAAACCGTGGCTATCCGCGACTCGGCCGCGATGTACATAGTCCATCTCATGGGCCAGCATTTTGCGTATGCCGACCGATACCCCCCTCATTATCAACACTTTGCGCCTGATGATTACGACGCCTCACGCTTTAATTCACGGCAGCGAGAGATACTCGCGCATTACGACAACGCCACCCTCTACAACGATGCCGTTGTCGGCGGAATCATCGACCGCTTCCGCACCCGCGACTGCATAGTGATATATTTCCCCGACCACGGCGAGGAAATCTACGACTGTCGCGACTATTTCGGCCACGGCAACGCCGTCACGGCTTCCGATGTAGGCTATCAGATACAGATACCGATGTTCATATACTTCTCCGACACGTTCCGCTCGGAGCACCCCGATATTGTCGGGCGGTTTCGCGCAGCAAAGGATCTCCCCGTCACCACCGACGATTTCTCGCATCTGATGCTCGACCTTGCGGGCGTGAAGTCGCCTTATTTCGACCCCAAACGAAGCTTTATCAACCAGGCCTACGACGCTTCCACGCCGAGAATAGTGCTGCATTCCTTCGATTTCGATGCAATACGTTGATTGTTCTGTGCTCCATTCTCAGGGCTCTTCCGCCACAAAACGCCAAATTGGCCCTTTTGCCAATTTTTTTTCACAATCTTTCTTGATTTCGAAAAAAAAGTGTAATTTTGCATATTGTAGAACCACTAATTTAGACCGCCGAAATGACTATGCGCGTTAAAATCCACCATGAAGGCACCGGGCTCCTGATTATTCTGGCAGCTATCGTGCTGGTGATTTGTGCGCCGTTATGGCTATGGGTCAGGCCCTTGGGCTGGGCTGTGGCCGTAACGGCCGTGCTTGGCGTTTTCTATCTTCTGGTGGTTAATTTCTTCCGTTCGCCACGCCGCGTGTTCAAGGGCGAACGCAAGAATGTTGTAGTTTCAAGTGCCGACGGAACTGTCGTAGCACTCGAAGAAACCTTCGAGAACGAGGTCCTCAAATGCCGTTGTCTCCAGCTCTCGGTGTTCATGAGCGTGCTAAACGTGCACGCCAACTGGTTCCCGGTCGACGGCACTGTCACCTACGTCAAGCATCACAATGGTCGGTTCCTGGCAGCATACCTCCCCAAGTCGAGTACCGAGAACGAACGCAGTACAGTAGTCATACGCACCCCCGACGGCCAGCAGGTGCTCATGCGTCAGGTGGCCGGTGCCATGGCGCGCCGCATTGTCACATACGCTCGCCCGGGCGATACCGCATCCATCGAAGACCACATGGGCTTCATCAAATTCGGTTCGCGCGTCGACCTCTATCTCCCTCTTGGTACGGAAGTTTTTGTCAAAATAGGCGACAAGACCACCGGCGGTGTCACCGAGGTGGCGCGCCTGCATCCCTCTCAAAATGCCTAAACGAATTGTAAGGTTCATCCCCGACGCCATCACCTGCCTCAACCTCCTGAGCGGATGCGTGGCCGTGATAATGTCGTTTTATTTCGCCGATACTTTCGGCGTCCTCACCGGCGCGCAGTGGGCTGTGGTTGCCATCGCAGCTGCCGCACTCTTCGATTTCTGCGACGGGGCCGCCGCACGCGCCCTCCACGCTTATTCCGACCTCGGCAAAGACCTCGACTCCCTCTCCGACCTCGTCAGCTTCGGAGTGGCGCCAGCCATGCTCATCCTAAACACAATGCTCCATCATGGAGTGGCACTCCCCTTATGCCTCGTCACCCTCATGATTCCGGTGTGCGGTGCCATCCGCCTGGCAAAGTTCAACAACGACACCGAGCAGACCACCGTATTCCGCGGCCTCCCAATACCTGCCAACGCATTGTTCTGGATAGGTGTCTACGGTTGGTGCCGGACCTATACATTCCCCGGATGGCCCGTAATTGCGGTTCTCGTGGTGCTCGTTTCGCTGGCCATGACGGCGCGTTTCAAGATGTTCTCCCTCAAATTCAAGAATTTCAATTTCGCCGAAAACTTCATCCGCTACGTCATGCTCCTCATGGCCGTGGCATTCATCGTCCTCTACGGACTTTCCGGCCTAATCTGGACCGTACTCCTCTATCTCCTCCTGTCGCTCATGAAGCAGCATCGCCTCTGAGCGATTTCTCGCCGGATGCCGGGTTGAGAATGCCAGATCTACAATCGCTCAATCCGCAATTACCTATCCCCAATCCTCTTTATTTAAATGTTCCTTTTAATTCTCCTTATACTCTTCCTCGTCGTGCTATGGCCCGCGCTCAGGGCCGGATGGCGAATATGGCGCCAGATGCGCCAAATGCAGCAGTTCATGCGCGACCCCCAGGAATTCATCCGCCGCCAGGCCGAGCAGGAAGCGCGACGCCAGAGCCGTCATCGCCCTCAGAGCGGGCCCGACGAAGGCTCGCCCATGCCACGCCGGCATGGCAAAAAAATTGCATCCGACGTCGGCGAGTACGTCGACTTCGAGGAGCTCGAAGGCCCCGCCGACATACAGCGCCCCAAAAAATCGACTTTCCGACCCGAAGAACAAGTAACCGATATAAAATGGGAGGACCTGCCATGACAGCCGCCGACCTGTATTCATTTCTCGAAGACCTTGCAGCCAACAACAACCGCGAATGGTTTGCCGCAAACCGCGACCGCTATGACGCCGTCCGCGCTTGGTGGCTCGGCCAGGTGCAGATTCTTATCGACCATCTGGGCCAGTACGACCCCTCGGTGCGGCACGTCGAGGCCCCCTCGTGTGCCTACCGCATATATCGCGACACACGCTTCTCCTCCGACAAAACTCCTTATAAAACCTATTTCAGCGCCCTAATATCGCCCCGTGGCCGACACTTCGACGGCGCTTGCTATTACCTCCACCAGGGCATCGACGAGAATGCACTCTACGGCGGCCTCTGGTGCCCCGAGCCCAAGGTTCTCCGAAAGGTGCGCAAGGCCATTATCGACAACGTCGACGAGTTCCGCTCAATAGTCGAAACGCCCGAAGTCCTCGCAGCGTATCCCGAGTGGTGGGGACGAAAACTCAAAACAGCCCCCAAGGGCTACGATCGCGACCACCCCGACATCGACCTCCTCCGCCTCACCGAGTACGGCCGCTGCCACGACGCCGGCCGCGATTTCTTCGCCACCCCGGGCTGGCAGGCCGAGGCTGCACGCATATTCGCACTTCTGCGCCCGATGAACGACTTCCTCAACTATTCCATCGAAGAAGACGTGTAGCGCCCCCGTCTGACACCCGTGGTGTCTGCCACTTTGGCAGGAAAACCTTTTTGGCACACGATTTGTTTTATGTATGTCGTACAACCGAAAATTAATAACAACATAAAATAAAATCAACCATCATGGGAAAAATCATTGGTATAGACCTCGGCACCACCAACTCGTGTGTGGCCGTACTTGAGGGCAACACCCCCGAAGTGATTCCTAACAGCGAAGGACATCGCACTACACCTTCGGTAGTGGCTTTCGTCGACGGCGGCGAACGCAAAGTGGGCGACCCCGCCAAGCGTCAGGCTGTCACCAACCCTACCCGCACCATCTACTCAATCAAGCGCTTCATGGGCGAGACCTACGACCAGGTCAAGAGCGAAATCGAGCGCGTGCCCTATAAAGTGGTACGCGGCCCGCACGACACTCCCCGCATCGACATCGACGGTCGCGAGTACTCGCCCCAAGAAATATCGGCAATGATTCTTCAAAAAATGAAGAAAACCGCCGAAGAGTACCTCGGACAGCCCGTAACCGAAGCCGTAATCACCGTCCCCGCATACTTCAACGACGCCCAGCGTCAGGCCACAAAGGAAGCAGGTGAGATCGCAGGCCTCAACGTTCGCCGCATCATCAACGAGCCTACCGCTGCCGCACTCGCATACGGCCTCGAAAAGAAGGACAAGGATATGAAGATCGCCGTCTTCGACCTCGGCGGCGGCACATTCGATATCTCCATCATGGATATCGGCGACGGCGCCTTCGAAGTGCTCTCCACCAACGGCGACACACACCTCGGTGGCGACGACTTCGACCACGTCATAATCGACTGGCTCGCCGACGAATTCCTCGCCAAGGAAGGAATCGACCTCCGCAACGACACCATGGCCCTCCAGCGCCTTAAAGACGCTGCCGAAAAGGCCAAAATCGAGCTCTCCAGCGCAACTTCAACCGAAATCAACCTCCCCTATATCACCGCGCAGAACGGCACCCCCAAGCACCTTCAGGTCACCCTCACACGCGCAAAGTTCGAGCAGCTCTCCGACAAGCTCATCCGCGCCTGCGTGAAACCATGTGAATACGCCATGCGCGACGCCGGCGTAACTCCCGCCGACATCGACGAGGTTATCCTCGTGGGCGGTTCAACCCGTATCCCCGCCATCCAGGAAGAGGTGAAGAAAATCTTCGGCAAGACTCCCTCCAAGGGCGTAAACCCCGATGAGGTTGTGGCCATCGGCGCTGCAATCCAGGGCGGTATCATCGCAGGCGACGTCAAGGACGTAACCCTCCTCGACGTTGTGCCCCTCTCCGTGGGCATCGAGACCCTCGGCGGCGTCATGACAAAGCTCATCGAAGCCAACACCACCATCCCCTTCCGCAAGTCGCAGACCTTCTCAACCGCGGCCGACAACCAGCCCTCCGTCGAAATCAACGTCCTCCAGGGCGAGCGTGCAATGGCCAAGGACAACAAGCTCCTCGGCAAGTTCCACCTCGACGGCATCGCTCCCGCTCCCCGCGGCATACCTCAGATCGAAGTGACATTCGAAATCGACGTAAACGGCATCCTCAACGTCACCGCCAAGGACAAGGCCACCGGCAAGGAGCAGAGCATCCGCATCGAAGCTTCCAGCGGCCTCACCGACGCCGAAATCAAGCGTATGAAAGACGAAGCCGCCGCCAACGCCGAGGCCGATGCCCGCGCCAAAGAACGCATCGACAAGCTCAACGAAGCCGACGCAATCGCCTTCCAGACCGAGAAGCAGCTCACCGAGCTCGGCGACAAGATTCCCGCCGACAAGCGCGCTGCCATCGAGGCCGCCGTTGCCAAACTCAAAGAAGCACACAAGGCCGAGGACATCGCTGCCATCGACGCCGCCATCAAGGAAATCGAAACAACCTTCGGCGCAGCACAGCAGGACATCCTCAACGCACAGGCACAGGCCCAGCAGGCCGGTGCAGCCGGCGCAGGCTTCGGCGGCGCTTCCGCAGGCGCCCCCAACCAGGGCAACTCCGGCGACGACCACGTCCAGGACGTCGACTTCGAAGAAGTGAAGTAAGCCAAGACCCCTCATACCAAAGGCGCGACCCCATCAGGCCGCGCCTTTTTGCATATCCAAAATTAATTCGTAACTTTGGCATTGAATAAGAAAAGATTATATTATGTCGGAAGCTGTAACCGCGAAAGCGCTTTCGCAGAAAGAAATGAATAGTTATCGACTGACGTCGATGGAGGAGCCGGGCGACGAGCGTATGGCTCAGATTATGCGTGAGGTTGCTGAGGATGCCCGCGAAAGCACCCGCCGTGCCGCCGAGCGTGTAGCTGCAGGGATTGAGGCTGCTACCAGGGCGGCACAAGAAAAATGGGGCGATGCCATAAACAGAATAAAGAATGGCAGCAAGTAATCATCGCCCTGTTCTGATTGTGATTGCCGGGCCCAATGGGTCGGGAAAGACTTCCGTGACCTCCAAGATTCTGCATCATGAGTGGCTGGAGGATTCGGAATACATCAATCCCGACAATGTAGCACGCGACATGTTCGGCGACTGGAATAATCAGGAGTCTGTTCTCAAAGC
>CABRZA010000122.1 GCA_902475285.1 uncultured Porphyromonadaceae bacterium | reverse complement strand
GTGGCTAAGCTACAAAAGAGGATGGCTCTACTGCCAAAACGACCGCTTCGTCTACTATAACGCTAACGGAGACAAAGCCCTCTCAGAGTTGGAAATCCCCCAAACCGATGGCATCGACACTGTCGACCGCATAGACTACTTCCTCGCCAATCCGCTATGAACATAGAAAAAGGTATTGTGCAGAAGGTGGCGCTGGTGGGTTGCGACTTCGGGGACTGCGACAAGGTGTATACGCTGGCCGACGCCGACTGGCTGACGCGGAAGCTGACCATCACGTTCGGGCAGGCGGTGAGGGATGCGCTGATTGCGCAGTTTCACCGGGTGGCCGACTTCCGCATCGTGCTGGAGGTGTGGTTTGCCGGGGAGTGCGGCGCGGAACAGCGAAACAGCACCGGCACAGTTGAACATGGTGATGTGAGCACAGGGCCGGTGGCTGCTATGCAACTGGGGTTCGAAGAGCTCGACAGCGAGTACTACGACGTAGCAGGCAACGCGCTGCGCAATGCACTCGGCATCAAGGCACTGCGGGCTGACAGCAATGATGATATGCGCGACCTGATGAAGGCTGTTGAGAAATTTATTCCGCACATACGCGATTATTTCGATTTCTAAGCATTATATGATTCTGACAGTCAAAGATATAGCCGGCCGTACTTATAGCCGCGAAGATTTTGTGTTTTTCTGGGGCCACACCGACGGGCGCGGACGTGTGCCCGGCAAGCAATGCCTCAGCCAATGGTATGAAGCGCCGATGGTTGTCCACGGGGTCTACTACCACTGCATGGAGCAATATATAATGGCCGAAAAGGCGCGTACTTTCTGCGACACTGCCACCGAAGAGCTCATCATGGCCGAGCACAACCAGATGGAAATAAAGAAGTTGGGGCGCCGTGTGGCCAATTACAACGATGAGCTATGGTCGGCCATCAGGCAGGATGTGAGCATACGCGGCAACTTGGCTAAATTCGTTCAGAATGAAGCTCTCGGCGATTACCTGCTGTCGACGGGCCAGCGCATCTTGGTTGAGGCAAGCCCAAAGGATACCATATGGGGCATAGGCGTCGCCGAAGACAGTCCCGACGCCAGAGTGCCTTCGCGCTGGAAGGGACAGAACTTGCTTGGCTTCGCGCTGATGGAGGTGCGACGCCGCTTACCGGAGGTGTTGAATGACGAACGGCTGAGAGACTTTATTCAAGAATGAACTCCGGCGGCAGCGGCGACGGCGACGGCGTGACGATGCGCAGCGTGCCGGGGTGATAGGAGGTGGTGTGCGTCTCGCGCACGAAAGGCTCTATGGTGTAGCGCCACATGCCGTCGGCCCCGCAGCATACAGTGACAAGAGCAAGAGGATGGACAATGCCCAGGGCATCGACCACGCGCTGTGCCAGCCAGCCGTGCGTGCGGGTGTCGGTGTCGATGAATCGGCGCGACATGGTTATTGCTCGGAAGTGCCGGTGGAGTCTCGTTCAATCTCTACCGGAAGGTTGAACTTGCGCACCGTCACCGAGTAGGGGCGGCGATAATTGTCGGCGTTCAGACGCCGGCGCACCAGTTCTATACTGTCGACAAAAAGCGGTGCACCCCGGCGATTGCGGAGCGACATATAGCCATAGACGCGCGTTGGCTCGCGAAGCGAGTCGCTTTGGAATGCGATTTCCTTCCAACCGTCGCCGTCGGTCTGCGTAGTTATCCACTCCACATCGCCGTCGGCATACTCCGCGCCTATGAGCCACTCCGATTTCTCGGTGGCGTTGACGAATTTGGCACGCCACACATACCGGTCGCCGCGCTCCCAGTTGGGGTCGCGCGGAAAGTTGAACGCCACCAACCGCGACGGCGAGCGGTCGCTCACGGCCAGATAGCGTGCGTCGGGCCACACGTCAACCGAGTCGCCGGCGATGGAGAGGGCGTTGTCGCCGGCTATGCGGTTGCCGCTCTCTATTAGCCGGTGCTCAAGGCGCTCTATCGTGGCGTCGTAGACTTCCATGTAGACGTCGATATGGCGTCCGTACCATGCCAGGGAGGAGTCGAATTGCTCGGTGGTCACGCCGTGGCGCAAGAGCACCGACTGTTTCATGGCCTGGCGCAGCGAGTCGTTGTAGAATGTCGTGCGATTCATCTCCACCACAGCCTCGCCCACATGCACGTCGGCCATCAGCGCCGCCATGTCGTCGGGCCGAATAATGTCGCCGGGCACCTTGGAGCATGCTGCGGCGGCAAGCAGCAACAGGCTACTTATCGCCGGCAGACTTCTCATCTTCGAGGCTGTGCTCCATGTAATTGAAATAGAACAGCACTATGGCTATCATGCCCACGCTTATGGCCACGTCGGCGATGTTGAACACCGGGTCGAAGAACGAGAAGGTGTGTCCGCCCAAGAGCGGCAGCCACTCCGGCCATGTGAAGCTGAACAGTGGGAAATAGAACATATCCACCACAAGACCCTGGAACATACCGCCGTAGCCTTCGCCCCACGGCACCATGTGCGCCACCTGCGGGGGCATGGGGTTTGTGAATATCTCGCCGTAGGCCACGCAGTCGACAATATTGCCGAAAGCGCCGGCCGCTATGAGGGCCACCGACACAAGGTAGCCCCACGGCGCGCGCCCCAAACGGCTCAGGCGATGCAGATACCAAATCAGGAATCCGAAAAGCCCCATACGCAGGAAGGTGAGCACCAGCTTGTTGAGAAAATCGAGGCCGAAAGCCATGCCGTTGTTCTGCACGAAGTGCAGGTGAAACCACGGCATGATTTCGAGGTCCTCGTTGAGGTAGAAGTGGGTCTTGACCCACACTTTGAGGGCCTGGTCGGCGACGATTACGAGCACTATGAGCGCCGTGGCCGCGAAGGCCATGCGGGAGCTGCGGGTATGAAACATTGTCAGTGTTGCGGATTGTTGTTCTTCTCCTCGATGCAGAGGGTGGCGTGGGGCACTGCGCGCAGGCGCTCCTTGGGTATGAGCTTGCCCGTGGCACGGCAGATGCCGTAGGTCTTGTTGTCGATGCGGGTAAGCGCGGCCTGCAGATGGTTTATGAACTGCAGCTGGCGCTGGGCCATGCGCGCCGTGGCCTCGCGCTCGAGGGTGTTGGCACCTTCTTCGAGCACCTTGAAGGTAGGCGACGTATCGGCGGTGTCGTTGCCGTCGTTGCGGATAAGCGAGCACAGTTCGTTGTAGAGCTCGGTGGCACGCTCGATCTTGGCAAGGATGATGGCGCGGAACTCCTCGAGCTCCTCATCGCTGTAGCGTGTGGGAGCGGGCGCGGGAGCTTTCTTCACAAGGTTTACCTCGGCACCCACTTTGAGTGCGTCGATATCGAAGATTACCACAGCGCTGGCATCGGCGGGGTCGCCTACCGTGATTTTGTCGGCGAGAACCTGCGAGGCTATATAGTCGCCGTAGGCCTCGACAACCTCGGCAATGTGGTCGCCCGGCAGGAGCGTGAGGGTGATATGGTCGGTTATGTCGTAGCCGCGCTCCTTGCGCAGGCGCTGCACACGGTTGATTATCTCGCGGGCGAGACCTTCGAGGAAGTGCTCGGGCGAGATGTAGATATCGAGGGCCACCGTGAGGTCGCCTTCATTGGCCACGAGCCAGCCTTCGATGTCCTCGCTGATGATTTTCACGTCGTCGAGCTCGATGCGCTTTGTGGTGCCGTCGACGTCGATATCGAGCCATCCCTGACCTTCAAGAGCGGATATCTCGCTGCGGCTAAGGCCCTTGATGCGTTCAGCCGCTGCCTTCATGAGCTTGCCGAACTTCGGACCGAGCTTCTTGAAGTCGGGCTGCACACGTTTTACGAACACTTCGCTGTCGGCATCGGCCACCTCGAGGCTCTTGACATTGACCTCGGTGGTGACGATGGGTGCGATGGCCTCGAGGACGGAGGCGTCGGCCGCTCCGGCCGGCACGAGTATTTTCTCCAATGGCTGGCGCACCTTGATGTTTGCCTTCTTGCGGAGTGCCAGAACGAGCGATGTGAGGCGCTGGGCGAGGTCCATGCGCTGCTCCAAGGCTGCGTCGACCAGAGTATTGTCGGCCTTGGGGAAGTCGCTCAGGTGCACCGACGCGGGCATGCCGTCGACGGCGAGGTCGCGGTAGAGACGGTCGGCGAAGAAGGGCGATATCGGCGCCATTAGCTTGGCCACGGTCATCAGGCAGGTGTGGAGAGTCTGATATGCGGCGAGCTTGTCGGCGTCCATCGTACCGCCCCAGAAGCGCTTGCGGTTGAGACGCACGTACCAGTTGGAAAGGTCGTCGCCCACAAATTTCGAAATGGCGCGGGCAGCGCGGGTGGGTTCGTAGTTGTCGAAGTCGGCCGTCACACCGGCTACAAGGGTATTGAGGAGCGAGAGTATCCAGCGGTCGATTTCGGGGCGGTCGGCCACGGGCACCTGGGGAGCGGCTGGGTCGAAACCGTCGACGTTGGCATACATGGCGAAGAAGTTATAGGTATTGGCCAGCGTGCCGAAGAACTTGCGTGCCACTTCCTCGACGCCCTCGGGATTGTATTTGAGGTTATCCCACGGCGACGATGTAACAATCATGTACCAGCGCAGGGGGTCGGAGCCTACCTCGTCGATGGTCTTGAAGGGGTCGACGGTGTTTCCTTTGCGCTTGCTCATCTTCTCGCCGTTCTTATCGAGGACGAGACCGTTGGAAATCACGGCCTTGAAGGCGTTGTGGCCGAACACCATCGTGCCTATGGCATGGAGGGTGAAGAACCATCCGCGGGTCTGGTCGACGCCCTCGGCGATGAAGTCGGCGGGGAAAAGACGGCCGCTGTCGAAAGCCTCCTTGTTCTCGAAGGGATAATGTATCTGGGCATACGGCATGGCGCCGGAGTCGAACCACACGTCGATGAGGTCGCTTTCGCGCTTCATGGGCTTGCCCGAGGGCGAGACAAGGACGATGTCGTCGACGAACGGACGGTGCAGATCGATGAGGTCGTAGTTGGCGGCGGTGTACGTGCCGGGCACGAAACCACGGTCTTTAAGCGGGTTGGATGCCATCAGTCCGGCCTCTACTGCGCGGTCGATTTCGCGGTATAGGGTCTCGACGGAGTCGATGCAGATCTCCTCCGAGGCGTCGTCGGTACGCCATATGGGCAGGGGCGTGCCCCAGAAGCGGCTGCGCGAGAGGTTCCAGTCCTGGAGGTTTTCGAGCCACTTGCCGAAACGGCCCGAACCCGTCGAGGCAGGCTTCCACTGTATGGTGTTGTTGAGGGCTATCATCTCGTCGCGGGCGGCAGTCGAACGGATGAACCAGCTGTCGAGCGGGTAGTAGATCACCGGCTTGTCGGTGCGCCAGCAGTGGGGATAGTTGTGCACATGTTTCTCGTTGCGGAAGGCTATTCCGTCGCGCTTCATTTCGAGGCAGAGACGCAGGTTGAGGTCCTCGGCCTTGTTGGCGGCCTCCTCGTCGTAGCGGCCTTCGGGCGAGAACTGCGGGTCGTAGGCGTTCTTCACATACTCGCCGGCATAGGGTGTGTAGGCCTCGGTGTCGACACATGCGGCAACGAACTCAGGCGCAAGCTCGTCGAGGGTATAGAAGCGGCCGCGGAGGTCGACCATCGGGCGCGTCTCGCCGCGGAGGTTCACCATGAAGAGCGAGGGTATGTCGGCTGCCTTGGCAACCTTGGCGTCGTCGGCACCGAAGGTCGGAGCGATGTGCACGATGCCCGTACCGTCGTCGGTGGTGACGTAATCACCGGATATCACGCGGAAAGCGAGCTCCGACACCTCGGCGAAGTCGTCGCCGGCCACCGTGAATTTCTTTTCGGGATGAGCCTCGGCATAGGCCGTCATCGACGCGGGAGTGAGATCGTCGAGCTTGGTGCAGGGCTTTACCCACGGGAGGAGCTGGCGGTAGCGCATGCCCACGAGCTCGGGACCCGTGTATCGGCCCACTACGCGATAGGGCACCACCTTCTCGCCGGCGGTGTAGCTGTCCATATCGGCCTCGGCGCCTTCGGGCTTGAAGTAGGAGGGCACAAGAGCCTCGGCCAGAACGGCGGTGATTTTTTCACCCGTATAGGGGTTGTAGGTGCGCAGGGCAACATAGTCGATTTTCGGGCCCACGCAGAGGGCGGTGTTGCTGGGGAGGGTCCAGGGAGTTGTGGTCCAGGCCATGAACACGGGGCGTCCCCAGCCGGTCATTTCTTCCTTGGGGTCGACGATATCGAAGAGCACGGTGGCCGTGAGGTCCTTCACGTCGCGGTAGCAACCCGGCTGGTTGAGCTCGTGCGAGCTCAGGCCCGTGCCTGCGGCCGGAGAATAGGGCTGGATGGTGTAGCCCTTATATAGGAGGTTCTTCTTATAGAGCTGTGCCAGGAGCCACCACACGGTTTCGATGTAGCGGTTGTCGTAGGTGATGTAGGGATTGGTAGTGTCGACCCAATAGCCCATCTGTGCGGTGAGCTGCTCCCACTCGCGGGTATACTTCATCACCTCGCGGCGGCAGTGCGCGTTGTAGTCGGCAACCGAGATATTGGTGCCTACGTCTTCCTTCGTTATTCCGAGCAGCTTCTCCACGCCCAGTTCCACCGGCAGGCCGTGTGTGTCCCAACCGGCCTTGCGCTGCACCTCGAAGCCCTGCATGGTCTTGTAGCGGCAGAAAAGGTCCTTGATGGTGCGAGCCATCACATGGTGGATGCCGGGCATGCCGTTGGCCGAAGGCGGTCCTTCGAAGAAGACGAATGACGGAGCGCCGGCACGTAGCGCCAGGCTCTGGCTGAACAGATTTTCGCTCTGCCAGAGAGCAAGCATTTCTTTATTGAGGTCGGACAGATTCAGTCCGGAACGTTCTGTGAATTTTTTCATAATTGCGGGCAATGGGAGCGACGCGGAATATTAAAGGTATAGTTTTAAAAGCAATCAAGGGTGTGCCGCCGATGAAAGCAGACACACCCTTGTGAGGTATCGTCGGTGAAAGACGCTTGAAGGCCGAGGATTATTCGGCCTCAGTGGCGGCAGCTTCTTCGGCGGGAGCCTCGGGAGCCTCGGCGGCGGCAGCAGCTGCGGCAGCTTCAGCTTTCTTCTTAGCCACGAGCTCGGCCTTAGCCTTGTTCTTGGCGGCTTCTGCCTCCAGGCGCTGTTTTGCCGTTGCCTCGCGCTGGTTGGCCATGTTGGTCTTCACAGCGGCGGTCTTGGCGTCTTTCTTTGCTTTCCAGACGTTGAAGCGACGTTCGGCCTCGGCCTGATCGAAGGCACCCTTTGCCACACCGCCCATGAGGTGGTGCATCAGGAGTACGCCCTCGTGCGAGAGAATCGAACGGACGGTGTCGGTGGGTTCGGCACCTACGGTCACCCAATACAAAGCACGCTCGAAGTTAAGAGTAATTGTAGCAGGATTAGTGTTCGGATTATAGGAACCTATCCTTTCAATAAATCTACCATCTCGTGGTGCCCTGCTATCGGCGATGACAATTGGATAGAACGCATAGTTCTTGCGACCATGACGTTGCAGTCTGATTTTTGTTGCCATTAGAGTGTTGTTTGTATTTGGTTGGTTGGTTTTCGGCCGCAAAGGTACGACA
>CABRZA010000121.1 GCA_902475285.1 uncultured Porphyromonadaceae bacterium | reverse complement strand
GTCAAGAGCTTACACTTCACAAAAAACTCTACATGATAATTTTAACAACCCTACAACCGCCCTACAATGCACAGCTATATTGCTTTATTTCAATTATTTACTAAAAATATGTTTTATAGCATGTTTTCATACATGACTCTACTTTGAAATTTTTTTTGCAATTTTGCTGCATGAAAACACAAATCCTCTTGTAGGACCGCAACGTTTCGAAGTCATACCGACGATGAACCTTATAAAATTAACGTTCTTTTTAATATTGTTGCTGCCGGCATTCGTGCCGGCCGGGGCGTCGTTTGCCCCCGTACGCAACTTTCCGTCGGAGAGCTACCGCTGGGGCACGCAGAACTGGGCCGTGGCGCAGGACTCGCAAGGGCGAATGTACTTCGGAAACAAAAACGGCCTTATGGTTTACGACGGCACCAACTGGGACCGCTATGTGATGACAAACCGCTCCACCGTGCGCTCGATATTATTAGAGGAGTCGACAGGCCGCATCTATGTGGGCGGCTCCGACGATTTCGGCTATTTCTCCTTCGACCGCGGCCGCAACTATCCGTCGTACCACAGCCTGCGGCTCGACGCCACGCCACGCTCACTGGGCGAAATATGGAACATACACCGTTTGGGCGAAAGCCTTCTCTTCCAAGGCGACCACAACGTGATAACTGTGGCAGCCGACAGCGTGGCGCATATGCTCGAGACTAACGACAAAATCTACACCTCGGCCGTAGCCGGCGACCGTCTTTACCTCAGCCTTCAGAACGGCGGCCTGTCGGTAATGAGCGGCACTGCTGTGGAGAGCGCCGACAAAGGCGGCATACTGAGAGGCAAGAAGATAGTGAGCATACTGCCCTGCGACGACAAAGTGATACTCGTAACGGAATACGACGGCATCTACATACTCTCGTCGGGCAACATCACCAAGTTCAACTCCGGCATCGACGACTTTCTGCGCGACAATCAGGCCTTCTGCGCCGCCGCCAAAGCCACAAAGCTCGCCATAGGTACAGTGGCACAGGGTCTGGTGGTGCTCGACATGATGGACAAGTCGGCCACCTTCGTCAACAGCCAGTGCGACTTGCAGAACAACACCGTGCTCACGGCCTTCTTCGACCGCGTCGACAACGTGTGGTGCGGCCTCGACGACGGTATAGACTATGTGCTGTGCAAATCGCCCTTCTACAACCTCCTTGGCTCTGCCAACAGCTACGGCGCGGGCTATGCGTCGCTCATGCACGGCAACAAGCTCTACCTCGGCACCAACCAGGGGCTGTACGTGTCGGACTATCCCCTTCCGATGTCGCCGCGCGAACCCACGATAAACCGCAAACTTCGCGGACAAATATGGATGATAGCTTCCATAGGCGGCACCGTGGCCGTATGCGCGGATGCCGGCCTCTTCCGCCTGGACGGCAAGGGCGATTTCGAGGCCGTAGCCTCAATCCCCGGTGCATGGGACATCGAAGAGATACACGGACATCCGGGAGAGGCAATAGTGTCGACCTACGACGGTTTCTACCGCCTCCGCACCGACGGCGGCACGTGGGAAAACCTCGGACGCATCGACGGCTTCGCCGACACAAACGGCCACTTCCGGCAGGACGGCAAGGGCAACATATGGATAGCCAACTGGCTCAGAGGCGTATACAAGCTTCACCTTGACGAGGGTCGACAAGCCTTCGACAAAGTTGACTTCTTCGACACCTCGCGCGGACTCGGCTCCAACAACAACAACACCATGTGGCCCTACGGCGACAGCCTCGTATTCTCATCGGGTTCGGGATTCTACACCTACGACACCGACAGCGACACCATGCTCGTCGAACAGCTACTCACCGAAATATTCGCAGGCCAGACGGCGCCGCACCTCTACACAGCATCGCCCGACGAGCTGTGGAGCGTGACCCCCGACGGCATACACATAGCCGTAGTTCAGCCCACGGGGCGCGTGGAAGTCGACTCCGTCACCCTCGCCACGCTGGGACAGAAGCTCATCCCCGGTTTCGAGAACTTCAACTTCGTCGACAACGCTCACATCATAGTATCGAGCCGCGACGGCTTTCTCGAAATCGACCGCTCGCGAATGTCGGCGCCCGCACAGCGCGAGTGCCGCACTTTCGTGGGGCGCATATTCGCCAACCAGGACTCGCTCGTGTATCAACTTGCCACCGACTCCGCGGCACAGCTGGTATTGCCCGCCGACCTCAACTCGCTGCGCTTCGAATTCTTCACGCCGGAATACCGTGCCGACGGCGCCGTTCTTTACAGCCACCGCCTCGACAACTACGACAAGGACTGGAGCTCGTTCTCGCGCACGGCCACCAAGGAATACACCAAGCTCTCACCCGGCGACTACACCCTGTGCGTCAAGGCTTTCAACACCATCTCACGCGAAACCGGCGAATGTTATGTGAATTTCAGCATCATGCCGCCGTGGTATCTGTCGGGCTGGGCCAAGACAATCTATTTCTTCCTCTTTCTGGGCGTGCTCTATGGCGTATGGATGGCCGTAAGCCGCAAGATGAAACAGTCGGCGCAGCGTATGGAACGGCGCCGCGAATACGAGATAGCCCATGTTCGCCGTGTGGCCCAAGAAGCCACTCAGCGTCAGGAGGACGAGATAGAAAGCCTCAAAACGCGCCAGATAGAGCAGGACATACAGTATAAGACCGAGGAGCTGTCGAGCATAACCATGAATGTGGTGCGCAAGAACGAAATCCTCCTCAACATATCGTCGCGTCTGAGCAAAGTGCGCCGCAGCATCGAGGCCGGCAACACCGGCGACGCCGGCTCGCAGATAGCACGCATTCAGGCCATTATCGAAGAGAACATCAACCACGACGACGACTGGCAGTCGTTCTCCAACAACTTCGACGCCGTCTACTACGACTTTACCAAACGCCTTCGCCAAGCCCACCCCGGCCTCACACCCACCGAGCTGCGCGTGTGCTGCTACCTCCGCATGGGCCTCAGCAGCAAGGAGATGGCGCCCCTCTTCAACATCTCCTACCGCTCGGTGGAAATGACGCGCTACCGCCTGCGCAAAAAGCTCGGCCTCGACCGCGACACAAACCTCGGCGACTATCTAAGCAATTTCTAACCAAATAATATACGTTTAATAATTCCGAAAACATACCCGACAACAGACCGAATGAACTGACTTTTACCCGGCAAAATCAGCACGCACCCACGGCGGTGCACAAACACACGACCGACTCCCGGCGCCCGTCAGGGCGCGACACCTCTACCCGTTTATGACCAACTTCGAGGATTGAAGATATCTCACGGCCAATTCAAGTACCACACTTCGACCGATATCTCAACCAAACAGCTCATAACCCCCTTCAAGTGCTCATAATCAAATAAATACCTTGAACAAATCAATCTTAAAAAAACCAACATTCAAATGAAAAAAATGTTAGTAGCCGCCCTTCTCGCGGCAGCAACATTCTCCGCCGGCGCCACCAAGTATGTGGTACTGAGCCACGACGCTCTCAAAGCCGACGAAGTTCAGATTCCCTGCAACTACTATGCCTGGGAAGGCACTTACACACCTGAAAACGGCGCAACAGTCGACGATGCAACAGCTCCCGACGGCGGCGCTGAAGTGCGCACCCTCACCAACAAAGGTTGGTTCGGCGGCGGCTGGGAATCCAAAGGCGCCGAATTCGATTTCACCCAGATCAGCTCGGGCAACTACGACATGGTGTTCTCCATCAAAACCGACCTCCCCAAGGATCTCAACGAGCTTTGGATACAGTTCAACAACACATCCAAAGGTGTAAAGCTGCAGCCCGACCTCCGCAACATGATCGTTCGCGACAATGAATGGCACACCTACCGCCTGAACCTCCGCGAAAACTTCGCCAACGTGCTCAACTCAGTTGCTGCCGGCGACAACCTCTACTGCTTCACCTTCGGCGGCACATCGATTGCCGGCAAGACAGTGGCCATCTCCGATGTATACTTCGAGCCTGCTGAAGAGAAGCCCGCCATCACAGCCACTGCCCAGAACATCACCATGAACTCGGCCGAGATAGCTTACACCGTCACCCTTCCCGAGAACCTTACGGGTGCTGAGGTTGAAGTGCTCCTCGACGGCAACGCCACCACAGCCAGCCCCATAGCTCTCACAGGCCTCACCGCCGGCGCCAAGTACACCCACTCCCTCGTGGCCAAGGCTACCCTCAACGGCAAGACCCTCGAATCGGCTCCCGTAGAAGTATCCTTCTCCACCCTCCGCGACCCCTCCGTTACACCCGTGTGGTATGGCGCAGTTGACAAGATCTTCAAATCTGGTAATAATGAATATCCCGTTACTATCAATTATCAACTTATCGCCAATGCCGACAATACACTCACAATTGAGCTTGAAATGATCGGCTACGAAAAGGTTCCCGGCGCTATTCTTCCCTCATTCAACACGAAAGCCAAAAACGGTGCACTCGAAGAAAAAACATGCACGAAAGTAGAGGCAGAGAAGTACACTTGCACCACTACTCAGACATTTAACTACGGCGATGAATTCGATCGGCTCGACACATTCGTAGCTTTCGCCCTCGGCAGCGATATCAACGATATGAAGACTTACACCTACGGTGCATCCAACGAGCCCATCGGTCTCAAACCTTCCATCAAAGCCGAAGCTGCCGACGTTACATTCAACTCGGCCGTAATCAACTACACCGTAACTCTTCCCGCCGGTCTCAACGGCGCAGAAGTTGAAGTGAAACTCAACGGCGAAACTGCCAGCGCAAGCCCCATCAGCCTCACCGGCCTCACCGAGAACACCGAATACACCTACACCCTCGTAGCCGTAGCTACACTCAATGGTGAAACCTACACTTCTACCGAAGCCAAGGTTACTTTCAAGACTCCTCGCGAAGGTGCCGTTGCCACGCACGTTTGGCGCATAGCCAACGGTCTGCTCAACAACACCTTTAAAGTGGGCGAAGACGCAGCCACCAGCCGCCGTCAGAACCCCGTGTCCACCAAGGCCGAGTTTGTATACAACACCGACAAGACCATCACTATCCACTTCACCATCAGCGGCCACGAGCAAATCGTAGGCTTCGTGCCCGAAGTTAACATAGCCGGCGAGTATTCCGGTTCACTTGTCAACAAACAGGACGAGCAGGGCGTCTACACCTGGACCACCACCAAGACCTTCGAAGAAGGCGACAACATTCACCCCTATTGCTGGTATGCCTACGACGGAGGCGTGACCGGCGTAGACTTCACCTCCGATTTCAAGGCCGGCGACGAAAGCGCCGAAGTGTTCTATGGCGAAGCCGTCCGTCCCGTGCTCTCGGCCCCCAAGACAATTACAACCTGCAATGACAAGACGCCCTTCGTGGCTTACCTCGTCGACGAGCAGGGCAATTTCATCCTCAGCGAGAAACCCGAACTCTCCCTTACCGACAACACTGCCGCCGCCAGCCTCGACGGTGACTTCATCACCCTCACCGGCCGCGGTGCCGCCACACTCGTTGCCACCTGCGGCGACGCAACAGCCGAACTGACCTTCAACTGCTACACCTCCGCCGCTGCCACCAACAAGACCGACAAGGCCACCATCACCGCCAGCGAGACGGCTACCAACGACGCCAAGTTTGCCATCGACGGCAACGAGGGCACCCAGCTCGAATTCAACTGCGCCGAAACCGAAGAGCACACTATCGGAATCAATCTCGACTCCGTATACGAAGTGGAGATGATAGAGCTCGTATGGGAAGGTGCCTCGGCCACACACTACACCGTTACCCTCAGCGTTACCGGTACTGCCGCCGAACGCCGTGCCGCCGCAGAGCCCACCGTCTTCACCGTGACCGACGGCGAGGGTGGCGCAGGTGTAACGGCCCGCAAATACCTCTATAACGACGATCTCAGCACCATTAAGGCCGACAACGTGACCATCAACACCACTAAGGCCTTCAATGCAGGCTGGGGCATCAAGCTCAAAGAGGCCCGCGTATACGCCAGACCGGCCAGCCAGACCGGCATCGAGGCTATCGACGTCGAGGCAGAAGGCGCTGTCCGCTACTTTGACCTCCGCGGTGTAGAAGTAAATGCCGAGAATCTTACGCCCGGCCTCTACATCCGCCGCACCGCCACCTCGGCCACCAAGGTGCTGGTGAAGTAATCCGCCACCCTACCCCACAAAAAACCTCCCCACGGGGAGGTTTTTTTGTGCTTTCAAAACTCTATTTCGCCCACTCCTTGGCGGAGTATTTCGGGTGAAGTGCTATCGGTTAGGTCGACCACGGTGCTGCCTTCTCTTCCGCCTTCGCCGGCGTCGACAAGAAGGGCAATATCGCGCAGATGGCCGAAGTGCATGGCTATGGCTTCGGGGTTGGCAATGTCGATGTCGTCGGCAGTGACCGACGATGTAAGTATCGGCGCTCCGAACTCCTGGGCAAGTGCGCGGGCAAAGACACTGTCGGGCAGACGCAGACCCACGCTCTTGCGGCCTTTGAAAGCCTTCGGCAACTTCGTGGCGGCGGGAAGGACGAAAGTGAAGGGCCCCGGAAGGTAGTCTTTGAGATAACGGAAGGCGCGGTTGTCGATGCGGGCATACTCGGCGCCCGTGCTCAGCGAGTCGACCACCACCGAGAGCAGCTGTTTGTCGGGATTTATGTCCTTGATGCGGCAGAGGCGCTCTATGGCGCGGTTGTTTAGGGCATCGCAGCCGAAGGCATAGAAAGTATCGGTCGGATATATTATCACCTGCCCGTCGCGGAGTGCGTCGACGGCGTGAGCAATGGCGCGGTTGTCGGCCGTGGCGCCCAATGATTTGAATATATTCATGGCATGTGGTATGAGGTGCGTATGTCGGTGGCCGAAGCATATTCGCGGAGGAGGCGGAAAACGAGCTCCTCGACGGCGCCCGCCGTATGTTCGCCCGGGCCGTAGAAGTTGACCGTCATCGTAAGGTGCCGCGTGGCTTCGGAAAGCTTTGTGCGCTCGTTGTCGGATGTAGGCGTGCCTATGCCGCCCACAGCATCGCGCCACACGGGCAGTCCGGCTATGTTGAGCTCGCCACGGCCTATTGCTTGGTAGGGCTCGCCTTCGGCGCCTACACCCAGTGTCAGCGTCGTTCCGGCAATGCGGTCGGTGTCGAATCCGCCTATGGAGTGCCCCGTGAGCAGCGACAGGAGGTTTATAAGGTCGATTACCGCCAACGAGCGGTAGAGGTCGAGGCCCTTTACGGCACGGCGGCACAGGGCTTCGGCGCTGGGGCGATAGCGGTTGGGGTCCTTGCCGCAGGCCTTGTAGGCGGCACGCGTTGCGTCGATTGCCGGGCGGCGCCGCACCTGCTCCATGGGATAACGGGCACGGATGTCGGCGCAAGCCAGCTCGATCTCGTTCCACAGCGCGTCGGTGGTGGGACCGTTTGTCACATCGGCCTCAACAAGAAGCATTTCGTAGGCCGGCGCGGCACGGCGTATATCATCGTCGAAAAGAATTTCCATATGCTGAGAACTTGTTTCGCAGGCAAAAATACGAAAAAAAGAGAATAAAATTTGCAGTGACGGGAAAAAAGGCGTAAATTTGCAGGCCATTACGAACAAGCGTCTTACCAGCG
>CABRZA010000120.1 GCA_902475285.1 uncultured Porphyromonadaceae bacterium | reverse complement strand
GGCTGACCTACAATGAAGTAAATATTCTGGTCTATTACCTCCTCATACCGCTCACGTGGACAGTGATGCTCGACTGCCGGCTGCACATGCCTCTCACCACAGCCCTGCTCATATGCATCTGGACAGGCATATTCATCGCCACGCGCCACACGTTCCGCTCGTGGTGCGACCGCGCATTCATGCGTTCGGTCGACTTCCTCAACTGGTTCAATCGCTTCGGCAGCAACTATTACCTCAGCTCCGTCATAATCTGCGTACTCGTCCCCATCGCCATCTACGCCTTCCTGATTTACCTGCTTATATAGCAACTATCAGAAGTATTATAAACGTCGTACAATAATGAAAAACCACTTCGGCCGCCGAAGTAGTTTTTCTTGCTATTACTAATATTATCGAGTGCTATGCGGGCGCGTCATTTATACATGGCCTCCGCAAGTGCTGGCACGCCGTCGGCGCCGGGAAGATTGGGGTAAGCTGCCGTGAGGGCCGCGGCAAAATCGGCCGCAGTCGCGGCGCTATCAAGCAGGCTCTTTATCGTTTTCAGATATTCGATTTTGAACTCCACCGCATCTTTCTGCGCCGCACCGCCGTGGCCGCCTATGAAGAGCACGGCGCCGGAGTTGAGCTCACACTCCGCCTCGGCGATTTCGGCATCTACCGCCGCGCGGCCGCCCAGCTGCAGATGGCTCATGTGCGCCTTCGCCGGAGTCCAGTGCGTATAGTAGGCCTTGCCGCCTATCACGATGCTCGCCGCAGGGAAGTCGCTGCTCGCGCCATGACGGAATTCGAAAGGTACGCCGGCATATACCTGCGCAGTGCCGAAATCCACCTCGTCTTCCTTGCCCGTCGGAAGCTCGGCCATGCTGTCGCCAAAGGTCTGCAGGAAGCCCTGCATCATGCCGCCGTACACCGGCCCCTTCACGAATGCCGGCATACCCTTGGCCATCAGCACCTCGTGCGACGCCGTACCGCCCACATGATAATCCGAGATGCGTCGTGCCACAGGCTTTCCAACCTTGGCGAGATACTTGTTGAACTCCGCAACATTCACCTTGAACAGCGGCTCCTCCATCGTCACCAGCGAGTCGGCGCCCTCCACAATGTAGCTTGCGTCGTTCATCACGTCCTGCGTGTAGTACACATGCAGCTTGAAGTCGCCCAGATTGTACACCTCCACGCGGCCTGCGGCCTTCTCCTCGCCCCTCAGAGCAGCAAGGTCGATGTTCTCGGCCTGAACTGCCGTTTCATTCACCTGTTCTTTGCTTTCCATATCGTTCTGCTCAGTTTTGTTTGCAGTGCACCCCGCAAGTGCCGTCAGAGCCACGGCGGCTGCCGCAAGAGTTTTACATTTCATTTCAGTATTATGTTTGATTTTCTGATGCAAAGTTACTGCTTCCCACAGCTCCGTGTCAAGAAGGCACCTCAATGTAAGATAGTTTCACCGAGGTTACCAATGCACAGTCCCAAGCCCTTCCAAAATCGACTTTAACCTATTTTAACCGCAGCACGAATCGACTCTTGCACAATTAATGAAACTTGCTTACCTTTGTAGAGTAATTTATAAACCACAGCATTATGCGCGAAGAATTATTTCCCGACTGCCCCATCCGCAACATCCTCGCCCGCTTCAGCGACAAATGGTCGCTCCTGGTCCTCTACACCCTCACCCACCAGCCCGCCATGCGCTTCAACGCCCTCCGCAAGGCCATACCCGACATCTCGCAAAAGATGCTCACCAACACCCTCCGCACACTCGAAGACGACGGCTTCGTCACCCGCACAGTCTTTGCCGAAGTGCCCCCGCGGGTCGAATACCGCCTCACCGACCGCGCCCTCTCGCTCCTCCCCCATGTCAACGCCCTCATCAGCTGGGCAAAAGCCAACATGCCCGCCATCCTCAAAGACCGCGCCGCCAGCTCCCCCCTCGCTTCCTGACCCATCCCAAAGAAAACTATCCTGTGCGAATTAAGCAACTCGAAAAAAATTTCGTACTTTTGCAAATCCGAACCAGCGAACCCTTCAACCGCATAAATGTCGTTTTGGGACAGAATCATTGACAGCCTCAGCCGGGAAGCGCCCCTCGACGCATCCCGCTACGCCTTTGTCGACGTCGAAGTCGGCGTAAACGACAAAAAGATTCACGACATAGGCGCCCTCCGCTCCGACGGCGCCGTATTCCATTCCCCCGACAAGCGCGCCCTGATGTCGTTCATCAAGGATGCCGGCTTCATTTGCGGGCACAACATCGTCCACCACGACGCCCGATACCTCTTCGGCGACGACACCGGCCGCCGCATGCTCGTCGACACCCTCTATCTCTCGCCGCTCCTCTTCCCCGAGCGCCCCTACCACCGCCTCCTCAAAGACGACAAGATCATCTCCGACCAGATGAACAACCCCGTCAACGACTGCGAGAAGAGCCGCGACCTGCTCATGGACGAAGTGGCCCGATGGCATGAACTCCCCGACGCCATGCGGACCGTCTACGCATCGCTCCTGAGCGAAATAGACGAATTCAAGGGCTTCCTCGCCTTCGTCGGGGCCTCTCCCGTGGCGAAAGAATCCCTCCCCGGCCTAATCCTCTCGCAATACGCCGGCAAGATTTGCGCCAACGCCGACATTGCAAGCCTCGTCGACCGCTACCCCGCCGAGCTGGCCTACGCACTCGCCCTCATAAGCACCGCCGACCACCGCTCGGTCACACCTCCGTGGGTACTCCACAATTACCCCAACGTGGAGTATGTGGTCCGCATCCTCCGCCACACACGCTGCCCCCAAGGCTGCCCCTACTGCGACGACAGCCTCGACGTGCACGCCAATCTCAAACGCTTCTTCGGCTTCGACGCTTTCCGCACCTACGACGGCGAACCCCTCCAAGAAAACGCCGCCCGCGCCGCCGTCGACCGCAAGTCGCTCCTGGCAATATTCCCCACCGGCGGCGGAAAATCGCTCACATTCCAGCTCCCCGCCTTCATGGAAGGGCGCGCCGTACACGGCCTCACAGTGGTAATCTCGCCCTTGCAGTCGCTGATGAAAGACCAAGTCGACAACCTCGCCCAGCGAGGAATCACCGACGCCGTCACCATCAACGGCCTCCTCGACCCCCTAAGCCGCGCCGAAGCCATTCAGCGGGTGATGAACGGCGACGCATCCCTCCTCTACATCGCCCCCGAGATGCTCCGTTCCAAGACCGTCGAGCGCATATTGATGGCCAGGCACATCGTGCGCGTCGTTATCGACGAAGCACATTGCTTCTCGGCTTGGGGGCAGGATTTCCGCGTCGACTACCTATACATCGGCAAGTTCATCAGCCGCTACCAGACACTCAAAAAGTGCCCCGAACCAATTCCCATATCCTGCTTCACAGCCACGGCAAAGCAGAAAGTCGTGCAGGACATATGCGACTACTTCAAGCAGACCCTAGGCCTCGACCTTGAAATCTTCGCCTCCGGGGCCACACGCACCAACCTGCGCTATTCCGTAATCCATGCCGACACCGACGACGACAAGTACACCAAGCTCCGCTCCCTCGTGGCACAGTCGGAGTGCCCCACCATCGTCTACGTCTCCCGCACAAGGCGCACCCACGAGCTCGCCGAAAAACTTTCGCGCGACGGATTCCCCGCTCTCCCCTTCAACGGCCGCATGGCCTCCGACGATAAAATAGCCAATCAGGAAGCCTTCATGTCCGACCGCGTCCGCATCATCGTGGCCACATCGGCATTCGGTATGGGCGTCGACAAGAAGGACGTCGGCCTGGTGGTGCACTACGACATCTCCGACTCCTTGGAGAACTACGTCCAGGAGGCCGGACGCGCCGGACGCGACCCGCAGCTCGAGGCGCGCTGTTTTGTTCTGTACAGCGACGGCGACCTCGACAAACACTTCATTCTCCTCAACCAGACAAAACTGAGCATCAGCGAGATACAGCAGGTATGGAAGGCCGTCAAAACCCTCACCAAGTACCGCCCGCGCACCTGCTGTTCGGCTTTGGAGGTTGCGCGCGTGGCCGGATGGAACGACTCCGTGTCCGACATCGAGACCCGCGTCCGCACCGCTCTCGCCGCCCTCGAACAGGCCGGATACATCGAGCGCGGCAACAACGTGCCCCACGTCTACGCCACCGGCATCACCGTGAAGAACCTCGACGAGGCGCGCCGACGCATCACCGAGTCAATACTTTTCGAAAGCGCCGAAGTCGAAAAGGCCGTCCGCATCATCAAGTCGCTCATATCCAAGAAATACGTTGCCAAGGCGCAGGACGATGACGCCGAATCGCGCGTCGACTATCTCGCCGACATCCTCGGCCTCTCAAAAGCCGACGTAATCTCTTGCGTGCAGCGCATGCGCCAGGAAGGCATTCTCGCCGACTCAAAGGACATTTCGGCATATCTCAACGATGCCGGCGAGTCGGAAAACCGCTCCAAGCGCCTCCTCGACCGCTTCACGCGCCTCGAGCGCTACATCCTCGACCACCTCTCCGGCGACACCCTCCGCATATCCTACAAACAGCTCAACGACAACGCCCAGCGCGACGGCCTCGACACTGCCACCGAAAAGGACATCCGCACCCTCCTCTACTTCCTCACCGTAAAGGGCTACACCCGCAAGCGCGAGGACGCCGCACACAATCTCGAGCTATCGTGCCACGCCGACCTGGAGTCGACACTCCGCCGCTTCGAGCGACGCCTCGAAATATGCCGCTTCACCGTAGGCTGGCTCTACCGCCTCGTCGCAGCCGCCCCACAGGGAGGGCCCAAGGACGCGGGCATCACCTTCTCCGTCGTCCAGCTCCTCAACGATTTGAAAGCCGACGGCACAACCCTCCTCTCCTCCTTCCACGACGTACAGCTCGAAGATGTCGAGGAAGCACTCCTCTACCTCTCCAAGATAGGCGCCATAAAGCTCGAAGGCGGTTTCCTCGTGCTATACAACGCCATGGACATCCACCGCCTCAAAGACAGCCGCCTGCGCTACAAGCAGGAAGACTACCGCATGCTCAACGAATTCTACCGCCAGAAGATACAGCAGGTACATATCGTCGGAGAGTACGCCAACCTCATGGTGCGCGACTACAACGCCGCCCTCGTCTATGTGCAGGATTATTTCCGGATGGACTACCGCAAGTTCGTGGCCAAGTACTTCAAGGGCGAGCGCATCAACGAAATACAGCAGAACGTCACCCCCGAAAAATACCGCCGCATCTTCGGCGCACTCTCCCCGAAGCAGATGGAGATTATCTCCGACAAGGAGTCGCGCTGCATCGTCGTGGCCGCAGGCCCCGGCAGCGGCAAGACGCGCGTTCTTGCCCACAAGCTCGCCTCGCTACTCCTCCTCGAAGACGTCAAGCACGAGCAGCTCCTCATGCTCACCTTCTCACGCGCCGCCGCTATCGAGTTCAAGCAGCGCCTCATGGCCCTCATAGGCAATGCCGCACACTTCGTCGAGATAAAGACCTTCCATTCCTACTGCTTCGACCTCCTGGGCCGCATCGGAAACCTCGACGACGTCAAGGACGTCGTGGCCCGCGCCGCACGCATGATCGAAAACGGCGAAGTCGAGCCCAACCGCATCGCCAAGACGGTGCTGGTTGTCGACGAAGCTCAGGACATGGGACCCGACGAGTACGCCCTCGTCCACGCACTCATCTCCGCCAACGAAGAGATGCGCGTTATAGCAGTCGGCGACGACGACCAGAACATCTTCGAGTTCCGCGGTGCCGACTCGCAGTGCATGGCGCGCCTTCGCCAGGAGCCCGGCGCTCGATTCGTCGAGATGACCGAAAACTACCGCAGCTCGCGCCATGTGGTCGACTTCGCCAACGCCTTCGTCACCGCTATAAGGCAGCGACTCAAAACCGCGCCCATAATATCCATGAGCTCCGACGACGGCTTCGTAGGCCTCCGCCACCACACCTCGCGCATCATGTACCGCCCGCTCGTCGACGACCTCATCGCCCACCGGGGCACAGGCACCGCCTGCGTCCTCACCCAGACCAACGAAGAAGCCGTAATCCTCGTCGCACTGCTCCGAAAGCACGGCCTCCGCAGCAAGCTCATCCAGAGCATGGGCGACCTCCGCTTCCGCAACATGGCCGAAGTGCGAATGTTCCTCAAACTCATCTCCGCCGGCAACCGCTCGCCCATAATCTCCGACGACCTTTGGGAAACAGCCAAGCAGAGGACATTCGCACTCTACGCCGACTCGGCCAGCCTACACTACCTGCGCCGCTGCCTCCAGCTCTTCGAGATCACAAACCGCACCAAGTACATCACCGATTTCAAGGAGTTCGTCTTCGAATCATCGGTCGAAGACTTCTGCGACCTCTCCGGCGCCGATGTCGTCGTCTCCACAATCCATAAGTCGAAAGGCCGAGAGTTCGACGACGTCTACATGCTCGTCACAAACCCTCAGCACACCCCCGACGACGTCCTCCGCCGCTACTACGTCGGCGCCACACGCGCCAAAGCGCGCCTCTTCATCCACACCGACTCCCCCCTCTTCGACCGCCTACCCGCCGACGAGCGCATCGTCACCACCCAGCCCTACGACATGCCCGACGAAGTCGTCCTCCAGCTCTCACACCGCGACGTAAACCTCGGTTTCTTCAAAGACCGCAAGGACATCGTCCTCTCCCTCCGGGCAGGCCAGACCCTACGCTTCGACAACAACTACCTACACCACCCCGTCACCGGCGCCGCCGTAGCACAGCTCTCACAGAAAATGCAGGCCGACCTCGCCGCCTGGGCCGACAAAGGCTACGCCGTCGCCGCCGCCGCAATCCGCTTCATCGTAGCCTGGCGCCCCAAAGACGCACCCCGCTCCACCCCCGAGCACGCCGTCCTCCTCCTCGACCTCACCCTCCGCCACCACGACAAATAAAGCGCCATTACCGCCTAAAATATAACAGAACGACAACCACGAAATAATGAACGATTCAACCCTACAACTTCTCGAAAAGCTCAATCTGGGAGACTGCCCCGAAAGGAAGGAAGACTTCACCGCCTATTTCGAGGACATCGCCGAGCTGCTCATGAAAAATTTTGTGATAGAGAAGGGCTCAGAACGGTATGAAATTGTTGAGACAGAGTTTTATCTCTACACCGCCGAGCATCCCGACGTAATCACTTATCCGCGAGCCATCGGCGCCGGACGGTGGTACTTCCACCAGAGCGGCGTCGACCTCACATTCGAAAGCACCGCCGAGCGCTTCGGCGGAATCCTAATCAGAGGCCTCCGCGACACCGCCGACCCATCGCACCAAATCTTCGGCCCGATGAAATGCATGGAAGCTCTCTGGGACAATTTCAATGCCCTCAGCAACACGCAAGGAGAATATCCCATCCTCGCCCCGGCCAAACTGCAACCGGGCGATATAAAATCACATCCCCGCCGGATAAACATTCCCTCCGCCAAAAGAGCGGCCAGAATCGCCTACTGGAAAAGCCGAATCACCAAAGGCACGGCGCTCCACACGGTCGCCGACCAAGACCTCGAGTGCCTCGTATTCACCTCCCCCTACCGCTTCATCAAGCCGCCTCAATAGACCCAGACCTTGATAGCTGGAAACATTACCCGGCGAAGACCAAGCTCTCTTAACTATTTAATTGCAGCATGAAGAGGTGAAGAATTTCTTCTTCGCCTCGAGTACTTGCGAATTACTCACTGCCGGATAAGCATAATTAGCTATCAGCTCATCGATTGAAAAATTACTTT
>CABRZA010000119.1 GCA_902475285.1 uncultured Porphyromonadaceae bacterium | reverse complement strand
TTTCTTTGTGGCTGCAAAAATGAATTTGTGACAGCATGAAGTGCGGTTGCGGCGCCATTGTCGCTCTCTCGGCCGCTTAAACTTCTCTATATCAGCCACCTGTCAGCCGTCGACTGCGACGGAACAAGATTATATAATACTTCGCCCGACATGAAAACACTCCGAGGCCTGTCCGATACCATGACTCAGTCCTCATCCATAACGAATCTGATGCGACGACGCAGAGGCGCCGCCATCTTTGTCGTGTGCGCGGAGTTTTAAAGCTTGTTGCCTGAATAATATTTAAAATTAAACTATCTATTTAATTCTTAACTTAAAAACACCCCTTGCATGAAGAACATTTGTCACCAAATGACACGGAAGGCTTGGCTTGCACTATTCTTAGTGCTCACAGCCGCTTTCCCGGCTCTTGCGCAAAAGATCACAGTCACCGGTACTGTGTATGAGCCCGAAGGCGAGCCCGCCATCGGAGCAAGCGTCACGGTGAAGGGTACCACCGCCTTCGGTGTATCCACCGACTTCGACGGTAACTACACCATCCAGGTAGCTCCCGACGCTGTGCTCGTATTCTCCTATGTAGGTTGTGACACTCAGGAAATTCCTGTGGGCAACCGCACCAAAATCGACGTCAAGCTCAAAACCAACTCGGTAGCCATGAGCGAACTCGTGGTGATAGGCTATGGCGTGGTGAAGAAATCCGACGCCACCGGCGCCGTCGGCGTTGTGAAACCCGACGAAGTGCAGGCAGGCCTCGCCTCCACGGCTCAGGATCTCCTCGTGGGCGCAAGCCCCGGCGTGGTGGTGAGCACAAAGGGCGGCAACCCCAACGACGCCGCCTCCATCCAGATCCGCGGCGGTGCTTCGCTCAACGCCTCCAACGACCCTCTGATCGTGATCGACGGCGTGCCCATGACCCGCTTCACCGTTACCGGTTCGGGCAACCCCCTGGCACTGGTCAACCCCGAGAACATCGAGACCATGACCATCCTCAAGGACGCCTCCGCAACGGCCATCTACGGTTCGCGTGCATCGAACGGTGTGATCATCATCACCACCAAGACCGGCAAGGCCGGCCGTCCGCAGGTGAACTTCGCCGCCAACTTCTATGTGGCTCATGCCCGCAACTATCTCGACATGATGGACGGCAATGAGTTCCGCAACTTCATCAACGGCTACTACGGCGCCGACAGCCCCCAAGCCGCTGCCCTCGGCACTGCCAACACCGACTGGCAGAAGGAAGCCCTCCGCACGGCTTTCAGCCAGGACTACAGCCTCAGCGTGGGCGGTACCGCCGGCTTCCTGCCCTATAACGTATCGGTGAACTACACCGGCACCGAGGGTATCGTGAAGACCACGCACAACCGCCGCCTCGGCGCAAGCATCAACCTCACGCCCAAGTTCTTCGACGACCTCCTGAGTGTCAACGTCAACCTCAAGGGCGCCTACATCAAGGTTCGCAACGAGCAGGGCGTCCTCGGCGCTGCATCCGCCTTCAACCCCACGCTCCCCGTGCACATGAAGAACAGCTTCGGCAACTGGACCACCTACGTGGGCGGCGGCGTTACAGCCGACGAGAACACTCCCACATCGGCCATCTCGACACTCTACGCCGTCAACCCCATCTCGCGCCAGGAGTGCTACAACGATGAGGCCACCATCTACCAGAGCGTGGGCAACATCCAGCTCGACCTCAAGATGCCCTTTCTCCGTGAGCTCCGCGCCAACCTCAATCTCGGCTACGACCTCTCGCACGGCTCGCACAGCACCATCCAGGAGGCCGGCTCGCCCCAGGCTTACCTCGACGGCTTCTCTTACTACGACGCCAACCGCAGCCAGATTATCCTCAAAAACGGCTACACCAACCTCAACCAGTACCACCAGCGCCGCTACTCGCTGCTGCTGAGCTTCTACCTCAACTACAACAAGAGCTTCGAAGCCATCAAGAGCGACCTCGACGTGACCGCCGGTTACGAATGGCAGCGCTTCAACAACAGCGGCCGCAACTGGAGCATCGTCGACCCGACGATGGCCTCTGTCGACGGCACCCTCGCCATCCCGGCTCTCCTGACCGCAGCCGACGGCACCACCTTCATGACCGACCGTGTGGCCGACCTCGCCGGCTTCCAGTACAGCCCCACACACCGCTACGCCAGCCGCCATCAGCTCATATCGTTCTTCGCCCGTCTTAACTACACCTTCATGGACCGCTACCTCCTCACGGCCACCGTGCGCCGCGACGGTACGAGCCGCTTCGGCAAGGACAACCGCTGGGGTACATTCCCCTCGTTCTCGCTGGGCTGGCGCATAAGCGAAGAAGCCTTCATGGAGAACGCCCGCAGCTTCCTCAACGACCTCAAGCTCCGCGCCAGCTACGGTACTACCGGCCAGCAGGACCTCGGTGAGGACTACTTCCCCTACCTGCCCGTCTACGTTCAGTCGACCGGCGACAACCCCACCTATCCCATCGGCGGCGAATACGTGAACACCGTATGGCCCAGCCCCTACAACTCGGCCCTGAAATGGGAGACAACCCACACCTGGAACGTCGGCCTCGACTACGGTTTCCTCAACAACCGCATCAACGGTAGCATCGAGTTCTACGTGCGCAAGACCTCCGACCTTCTCACCCGCGCCAACTATCCTGCCGGCTCCAACATCGGCAACGTGGGCTGGATAAACCTCGGCGACCTCCGCAACACCGGTATCGAGGTGAACATCAGCACCCGCCCCGTGGTGACCAACGACTTCACCTGGACCAGCAACGTTAACTTCGCCTGGAACAAGAACAAAATCACCCGTCTGGCCGAAGGCGCCGACACCGCCACCGGCTATATCGAGGGCGTGGCAATGCAGAAGCACGTGGTCAACAACGCCATCTTCAGCTACTATGTGCTCGAGCAGGCCTACGACAAGGACGGCAACGTGCTCGAAGGCGTGTACGTCGACCAGAACGCCGACGGCGTGATCAACGGCGACGACTACATCAGCTACCACCACGTTCACCCCGACATCACCGCAACCTGGAACAACAGCTTCAACTACAAGAACTGGGACCTCAGCTTCTCGCTGCGCGGCAACTTCGGCAACTGGGCTTATAACGCCAACCTTCTGAGCGCCAGCTATATCTCGCGCACAGCCACCGCTCCTCTGAGCAACCTTATGGCCAACACCCAGCTCTTCAAGGAGGCCCGCGACACCAACGCCATGACCTCGAGCTACTTCGTGCAGAACGCCTCGTTCGTGCGCTGCGACAACATCACCCTTGGCTACACCTGGAACAACCTCCTCCGCGAGAAGCTCCGCGTGCGCCTCTTCGCCGCCGTGCAGAACCCCTTCGTGATAACCAAGTACAAGGGTCTCGACCCCGAGCTCACCGGCTTCCAGGGCATCGACAACAGCGTTTATCCCCGCCCCGTGACCTACACCCTCGGTCTTGTGGCTACATTCTAATTTAACCACGCAATATTACAGCAATGAAACTCAGCAAATATATAGCAACGGGTTGCATCGCGGCTATGGCCTTCTTCGGCACCTCGTGTGTAGGTGACCTCGACGTCGAGCCCAACGACCCCAACACAAAGCTCGGTCTGGAGACTCAGGCTGAGTGGGACGGCTATCTGGCACGCCTCTACTGGAACTTCCTCGACGATACGGGCGACCTGGTGAGCACGTCCGACGGCGGCGCCGGCTCCTTCACCCGCAGCCACTTCAACCTCCAGGAGGTGGTGGCCGACGAGTTCTTCATCTCCGAGAAGTGGAACGATCCCGGCTACAACACCCTCAACTTCAACACTTGGGCCAACAACAACGAGTGGGTCTACGCCGCTTTCTCGCGTGAATTCTTCATGGCCAAGATGTGCGCCGAGTATATCCGCGACATCACGTCGGCCCAGCCCGAATTCTACACTGCCGAGGAAATCAGCGCCCGCGTGGCCGAAGCCCACGTTATCCGCTGCTACGCCTACTGGTGCATGATCGACCTCTTCGGCCGCGGCCCGTGGATCGACGAGAACTCCGTGACCGGCGACATACCTCCGACATACGACCGCACGCAGCTCTTCGAGGCTGTCGTTGCCGAACTCAAAGCCGCCATCCCCGGCGTGAAGTGGGCCGCCCAGCAGGACTACGGCCGCGTTAGCCGCGAGGCAGCCTACATGCTTTTGGCCAAGCTCTACCTCAACGCCGGCGTATATACCGGCACCCCGATGTGGGCCGAGTGCGCCGAAGCCTGCAAGATGGTGATGTCGACGGGCATCCAGCTCGCCGAGGAATACAAGTACCTCTTCTGCGCATCGAACGACAAGTATGTTGGCAACGGCGAAATCCTCTGGGCCGTACCGCAGTTGCAGGGTCGCTTCACCACATGGGGCGGCACCACCTACCTCACCTGCGGTGCATGGATTGAATCGGCACCCGCCAACGTTCTCAACTCGCTCAACAGCGGCGATACCCCCTGGTCGGGTCTTCGCATCCGTCCGGAGCTCTCGAAGGCTCTGAAAGGCGACAAGCGCCGCCTTATCTACGAGGGCACCTATCAGGAAGAAATTCCCGACCTTGCCGCCTTCGACAAGAACTCGTGCGGCTACATGCTCATCAAGTACACCAACACTACCGAGGACGACTACGACAACAGCAAGTTCCTTGCCGCCAACCCCGGTGCCAACCTCAACAACGGTACGGCCATGTCGAACACCGACTACCCGCTGTTCCGCCTCGCCGACACCTACCTGATGCTTGCCGAGTGCCAGCTCAACGGCGTACAGTGCGACGGTCTTGCCCGCCTCAACGACGTTCGCGCCCGCGCCGGCATGGAACCCGTTGCCGCCCTCTCGGAGGAAGTAATCCTCAAAGAGCGCATGTGCGAGCTCTACGGTGAAGGCACCCGCCGCTCCGACCTCATCCGCTTCGGCAAGTATACCGGCGACCAGTATGTATGGTCGTGGAAGGGCGGCGTTCTCGAAGGCGCTTACATCGATTCGTACCGCGCCCTCTTCGCCATCCCCTATCAGTATATCGAAACCGTCGGCCAAAACCCCGGCTATTAATGTTAAATCCGCAAATTCATAATTCGATATGAAATTCGCCAAGATATTATCGGTTCTGGCTCTTGCGGCCGGCGTCTTCAGCTTCACAGCGTGCTCCGACGTCACCGACCCCATGCTCAATCCCGAGCCCGACGCCTCAACCTTCAAAATCAACGTACCGCCGTTGCAGAACGAGTACTACCAGCTCACCGAGGGCGGCACCTTCGACCTCACCATCGGCGGGCAGCCCGACTACGGCTTCTCGGCCATTACACAGTACCGCGCGCTGGTGAGCCTCACAGAGGACTTCGCCGACAGCAAGATGCTCACGCCCATAGGCACGGGCACACTTGCCAAGATGACGTTCCGCGACAACGACCTTGCCATGGCACTCACCGCGCTTCACGGCATTGAGTCGGAAGACGACTTCAAGGATTTCGGCGAGGAAGTTGTATACTTCCGCGGCGCCGCCTTCATCAACGGTGTGGCCGATGCCGACGGCATCAACTACACCTATGTTGAGACTTCGAATGTGGTAACCCTCAACCGCGTGCAGAGCTACATGTCGCTGCCTATCCCCGGCATGCTCTATGTAGTGGGCAACTATGTGGGCGATTGGATTGGCCCGACCGAGGGCAACGAGGATGCTCTGGCTCCCTATGCCCTCTACGAGAAGGACGACGAGATTGGTTCGAAGAAGTACTACGGAACCATCGACTTCCAGCCCACCAAACCCGAGGAAGGCTCGATTTTCCGCTTCTACACTGCAATCGGCAGCTGGGACGAGAACTCGCTCGGTTGCTCGGGCGGTTCGAACAGCGATACTCCCGTCGAATTCCCCGACTTCACCGCCGGATCGGAACTCGAGCACACGCTGGCCGCCACGAAGGACTCCTTCAAGTTCAACAACTACACCGGCAAGATTGAGATGTTTGTCGACCTGAGCGACGAGAAGAATCCCAAGGCCACCTTTAAGGCTGTTGAATAATCACTAATCAGCTAAGCACCTACCGATATGAAAAAATATCTTTTTATAGCTCTTGCAGCAGCCGCCTCGATGGGCTTCGCCGCGTGCGACGAATACACCCTGCCCAATCCGCCGGCGCAGAACAACCCCGAGGAGCCGGTGTTCGACAGCGCCGACCTCGTAGTGACGAGCGACATCAACGGGCAGATCAGCCTTCCGGCACTGAATGCCGACCGCAAGCCCGTTACGGTGTTCAACTATACACTGAGCAATTTCCCCTCGAGCTACGACCTTGAAATCGTGGCCGAATTCTGCGCCGACGACGCCTTCGAGAAGGTGGCAGAGGTGAAGACCACGGTGACCGACGAAGGTACGGTGACCATCCCCGTTGCCGAGGTACAGTCAGTGTTCAACGCCCTTATAAGCAAGGACCTGGTGGCCAAGGACCTCTATGTGCGCTATCCGGCCTATGCCGTGAACGGCACAACGCGCGTACGCCTCGGCGGTCCCGACACGTACTATGGCGGCGAGTTCCTGAAATACGACGTGCTGCCCATACCGCAGGCCAACGTGGTAGAGCCGCGCTACTACTTTGTGACCAATGCCAACAACTGGTCGATTACCGAGGCCATTCCCATGAATCAGGTAACGGCCGGCAATCCCTACGACAATCCCGAGTTTATGGTTATAATCGACGTTGACCTGGCTATGGCCGAGTCGACCGAGGGCTACCGCTGGGAGATTCTTCCGGAGAGCAGCTTCATAGCCGGCAACCTTGAGGGCGCCTTCGGCGTTGCCGACGGCGGCAGCGAGACTGAGGGCAACCTTCTTCCCATCGCCGAGGGCTCGGCCCATGCCGGCGTAATCGCACAGGAAGGTCCCTACATGGTGAAGATCAACATGGAGACCCGCAAGTTCGAGGTTGGCCCTGCATTCGACTACCTTTGGGTACCGGGCATGGGTTCGTCGACAACGGACTTCAAGCGTATCATGCGCCTGACCACCAACGACTACATTAACTATGAAGGCACGATGCGTCTTGCCAGCCGCTTCTGGTTCCTGGGTCAGGAATCGACCAAGGGCGTAAGCTTCCGTCCCGACGGCGAGCAGGAAGAGAACGCCAAGGGCGTGGTATCGGGCAAGATGATCTACGATGTATCGTCGACGACGATGATGCGCGTTCCCTCGACGGGTCTGTGGCTCGTTCGCGCCAACGTGGTGACTCTCGACTGGTCGATAACCCCGATTAAGGTAATTGCCCTTATCGGCGCATACAACGAATGGACCCTCGACACGGCCCTCGACCTTGAGCACGACTCGCGCTACGAGAAGTGGAGCATCAAGGGAGTGAACCTGCCTGCCGGCGAGTTCAAGTTCTGCGTAGACCACAGCTGGGATCTGAGCTACGGCGGCACTCCGGACGACGTTCGCCAGAACGGCAGCAACTTCTCGGTGGCCGAGGCCGGTGTATACGACCTTGAACTCAACTTCGCTGTGTTCCCCAACACTCTGACTATCACGAAGAAGTAATAGCTTCTAAATAGGCTTTCCGAGGCCGGGCTCCGATTGGGCCCGGCCTTTTTGTTGTGGGCGCGAGGTGATGATTTCCAACGATGTCAATGTGCTCTTTTGCGGTCGGATAAGGACGCGCGAGGCGGGGATATTGTTTGCTTAGGAAATTCTTCCAATACGCGAGGGTATTGCAAAACTGTCGTTTTTAGAATGTACAGCCTGAGCGGGCGCAATGTATTGCGC
>CABRZA010000118.1 GCA_902475285.1 uncultured Porphyromonadaceae bacterium | reverse complement strand
TCCTGTCAAGCCACGCGATTATGGTGTCGACGTCTTCGTCGAAATCACAACCTTCCGGAAATTTCTCAAAGAATCGTTCAAGTTCTGAAAGTTCTTTTTCATCAAGATGCAAGCTGTAAAAATTTACAGCCTCGTGCTCCTCAATGAGCTCTATGGAGTATTTCTGCGTCATGTCTACTTAACTCAAAAGTTAACAATGCAAAGTTAAGCACTATTTTGCTATTCAACAAATAAATTCACCTTAAAGTTAAGTCTTGTTTGCGATTTTTCGTGATTCCAATTTCTCACTCCGTCCTTCTTGGCATAATAAGTTGTCCTTGGCTATCACACAGTAACGACAAAAAGAGGGGCGCGCCCGGCCGGCGTGCCCCTCTGGCATCAGTTAGGGTTATCAATAGTTTTCGGCGCGGAGCTCGAAGAAGCTCTTGGGGTGGAGGCATACGGGGCATACTTCGGGTGCCTTCTTGCCGATTATGATGTGGCCGCAGTTGCGGCAGATCCACACTCGGTCGCCGTCGCGGGAGAACACGATGCCCTCCTCGATGTTCTGGAGCAGACGGCGGTAGCGCTCCTCGTGATGGCGCTCGATGGCGGCCACGGCACGGAATTTGCGGGCTATCTCGGGGAAGCCTTCTTCCTCGGCTTCGGCCGCCATGCGGTCGTACATGTCGGTCCACTCGTAGTTCTCGCCCTCGGCGGCATCGCGGAGGTTGGTCATCGTGTCGGCGATGTCGCCGCCGTGGAGAAGCTTGAACCAGAGCTTGGCGTGTTCCTTCTCGTTGTTGGCCGTTTCCTCGAATATTGCGGCTATCTGCTCGTAGCCGTCGCGGCGTGCCTTCGAGGCGTAGTAGCTGTATTTGTTTCTTGCCTGCGATTCGCCGGCGAACGCCTCCATCAGGTTGCGTTCTGTTTTCGTTCCTTTAAGTTCTTTCATTGCTTTGTATTTATGTTTGTCGATGTATTGTTGTTTATACATACCGGGCAAAGCCCGCGGAATGTCACTTCCACCGCGTCAATCTGAAATTGAGGAGCCGCCACGCCGCCAACGCCAGCGGGCATCGGCATGTCGAAAATCCTGCCGCATCCACGGCAAACGAAATGCCCGTGCGGTTCGAGCAGCATGTCGTAGCGAAGACAGCCCGACTCCACTTCCAGTTCGCGGAGCAATTTCTTGTCAACCAATATTTTCAGAGAATTGTAGACAGTCGTGCGCGACAGCGTGCTGAACACCTCCGACAGGCCGATGTATATCTCTTCGGCCGATGGATGCTTGCCGCTCCCGGCAATCCACGACAGCACCGCTATGCGCTGGGCCGAGGGCCGTATGCCTTTCTCTTGAAGAATCGCGGCAAGCCGCTCCATAGAGTACTTGTTTTCATTCTCCATAATACTGATTTTTGAAATCGTTACAAAATTAGTAATAATTACTATTACTTCCAAATTTATCGACAAAAATTTTCATCACGACCTTCCCGTCACGACAGAATTTTCGATATTTCAGCCGAGTATTGCCTTCCCACGGGCAAAGCCGTGCCGTCGCCGAGCACCACTTCCTGCTTACTGAAACTCTTGATTTTCAAGCGCGACACTATGAACGACCGGTGTATCCTCACAAAATGTTCCGCCGGCAGGAGTGCCATAATGTTCTTCAACAGAATACGCGACATTATGCAGCCTCCCGATGCGCGGAAAATCTTCGAATACCCCTCCACCGCCCCGATATAGAGAATGTCGTCGACAGGAATGCTTATATTGTTGTAGTCCTGCTTCACCGTGATACACTGCGACACCGCCTGAAGTTTCCCGCCGCCTATACGACGCAGAGCCTTCGAAACAGCCGTCTGAAAAACGGTTGTAGGAGAACGGCTTGTGAAGATAGTCAACCGCATCGAGGTCGAAACCTTCCAGTGCATACCTCAGATAGGCCGTCGTGAAAATGAAGCATGTGTTTTCAGGCAAGCGCGACGCTATCTGCAAACCGTTGATGCCGTCCATCTCTATATCCAGAAAAACGATGTCGGGCCGCTCGTGCCCGATAGCGGCAAGCCCTTCCGAAGGGTCGCTGAATGTCTGCAACTCAATGTTGCCTATTCGCCGGCAGAACTTCTCGATTATGTCGAGGGCCGGCGGTTCGTCGTCGATGGCGACGTAATTTTTGGCTCGGGCGCCTTCAACACCGTGCCCGGCATGACCCTCTACGCCCCCGCCACGGGCCTCTACGGCGGCAAGCACAGCGACAAGATGATATTCTCCATCCAGTCGATCGACGGCAATACGGCAGGCTACGCCCTCAACATCGTGGGTCGGGGAAGAACGCCACCGACATTTTCGGCGACCTGATGTATACCCGCAGCTATCAGCCGCGCCACGAAATGTGGCCCATACCGCTGGTAGAGATGGAGCGCAACACGAGCCTGAGCCAAAACGAAGGCTGGTAAATCTTCGGAAGAGGAAGATTTTTTCGGACAACAGGCGAATTTATTTTGCAAACCGGAGATAAATTGCTATATTTGCATCCGAAAGGGCCACGAGCGGCTTACTCCGACGTTTACATTAACTCTAACAGCCGCCCAATTGCCCTTTTTTTCGTGCCATGATCTCCACCATCAACATAGATTCTTTCCTTCGTCGCAACGCGCTCTATCTCCCTGGCGAGGAGCGCTCCGACATTCCCGGGCGCCAGACCGCGCGGCTGCTCAACGTGCTCAATGTGTGCGGCTTCGCGCCCGAGAAGTATGTAGTGCCCTACCTCAATGTCCTCAGCGACGCGGCCACAGAGCAGCTCATCGAAGCATTCGTGCACCTTTACCGCCTGGACGCGGAGTGGGAGGCCAATGCCGCCGACTTCGCCGCCCAGCCCCTCTCCGACAGCCACAGCGGGCTGCGTCCGCTCGGGCGCTACACCGACTTCGACGTTGACTGCGAGCTCGAGAAGCTCCTGACGGCGCGCACACCGCCGGGCGAAGACGACAAGGAAGACATCACAAGCTTCCTTACGCTTCGGCCGATGTTCCGCCCCGAGGGTGCGATGCCGTCGGCGGAGCGACGCATCATCGCGGCCTTCGCTGTGCTCAACCGGCAGGACGACGGGGGCATGGACTTCCTCGCCAACATCGACGACCTTCTGCGGCTGATGTGGTACCCCGTGACGGAAAGCGGCCGGCTGATACGGCCCAAGCTCGTGCGGGATCTCTACGACTACTGCTATCTCGACATCGACAAGGCCATGAAGCTCAAGGCCACGCGACCGGCATGCCGTAGGGCCGCGCGGTGGATAGAGACCCTTCCACAGCGGGCGGCGGAGATATGCGAGAGCATGCACCCGCACCGCGGAATGTGGGTACGCGCCATCCGCGCCCTTCGCCTTCCGGAGATGGCGCGGCGCTACAAGCTGCCCAAGCTGGCCGAGGTTCTCGACCTCTTCTATCGCGGCGACTACGAGGTGTGGGGCGGCAAGGTCGACGCGGCCGTTGCCGCCGGCGACAGCCGCGAAGCCGCACGGCTGCTCAAACAGCGCCCCGGCGCCTTCGCGCGGCGGCTTTTCTCGCTTGCGCTCACCCTCGACAGCGACGTGATATGCACGGCCTTCGAGGAAGTGGCCGACAAGGTGTCGCTTCGGCTTCTTTACAGTCTCGACCAGGCGGCCGACGGGTGGTTTTTCCATATGGAGCGCACCATCATCGTGCCGGGTTGCAAGAGCGTGAGCATAGCGGCCAACCGTCACCTTCTGAGCAGCGGGCGCACCGCGGCCGACGAGGTGCACGAGCGCATTACCCGTGCCATCGCGAAGGCCATCATGACGCACTACGCCAAGGCCGACATCGCCGAGGGCACGCGCATCTACATCGACCCCGAGCTGAGCGCCCTGAAGCTGCCCGTGGGCGACCGCACCAACACCATGTCGGCCCTCGGGCGCGTTACCTCGGGCACGAGCTTTCCGGTGAAGGCCGACCGCGTGACGGTGTTCATCCACTGGGGTGTGGGCATGCCTGCCCAACACTACGACATGGACCTCAGCGCCTTTATTGTAGGCGACGACAAGGAACTCCAAATAGCCTACTACAATCTCGAGCACAACAACATAGCTCGGCACAGCGGCGACTATATCGACATTCCCGACCAGGTCGGCGCGGCCGAATATGTGACCCTCGACATCCCCGGTCTTCTGCACGAAGGTTACAGCTACGCGCTTTTCAGCGTGAACGCCTACTCTGTGCCGCGCCTTGCCGACACCCTTATGGCCGGCTGGCTGAGCGCCGACAGCCCCTTCTCGCTTGACGCCAACCAGGGCGTGAGCTACAACCCCGCCGACGTGGAGCAGCTCATCACCTTCCCCACAGCGGGTGTTGCGCGCGGCACAATCTTCGCGGCGCTCGACCTTGAAGCCCGGCGGATGATATGGATGCAAATCAACAACAGCGCACAGACTATCCGCGACTACACCTCCGACGTGATATGGGGCTACCTGCGCCAGCTCGAGTCGAAGTACTCCTATGCCGACGCTCTGCGCCTTCTGGCCCAGGCGCGGCATCTTGAAATTGTCGACAACATCGCCGCCGCCGACCTTGCGGTGACGGGCGCGAACGTCGACAGCCTGCCCCTCTTCTGAAGGTGGCGGGTGCCGCAGGGCTTTCGTCGACAAAAAACCGCCGTTTTTCCTCATTTTTCGGCCGAAAGTAGAGGATTTGTTGCGCAAACAAAACGAATGGCGTAATTTTGCGATATGAAACAATTGAGTATTTTTATTGTTTTGATGGTTTTTGCATTCCCGAACGTGGCGACCGTGATGGCCGCCACGCTTCACGGGAGGGTGTACGACACATCGAACGAGCCTTTGATTCAGGCATCCGTGCGGGTGCTGACCTCCGGCGACTCCACGCTGGTGAAAGGGGCTGTGACGGCCGCTGACGGCCGCTTCGCCATCGGCGGTCTGAAAGCCGGAAAATACATTGTGGAAGCCTCTTACGTGGGGTACGCGTCGCAGACGCGGCCCGTGACCGTGGGCACGAAAGACATAACGCTCAAGCCCTTCGTTCTGGACGAAAGCGCCATAGCGCTTCGCGAGGCGACGGTGACCGGCATACGCACGCCCATGAAGGTGATGGAGGACACCGTAGAATTCAACGCCGCCACCTACCACACGCAACCCAACTCGGTTGTGGAGGACCTTCTGAAACGCCTTCCGGGCGTAGAGGTAAGCTCCGACGGCAAAATCACAGCCAACGGTCAGGAGGTGAAGAAAATCCTCGTGGACGGCAAGGAATTTTTCAGCGACGACCCGACGGTGGCTTCGCGCAACCTTCCGGTCGACATGGTTGAGAAGCTTCAGGTTGTGAACCGCAAGAGCGACCTTGCCCGCATGACGGGCGTTGACGACGGTGAAGACGAGACCGTAATCAACCTCACCGTTAAGAAAGACATGAAGAACGGCTGGTTCGGCAACGTGGAGGGGGGCTACGGCACCGACGAACGGTATGCGGGCAACTTTACCGTGAACCGCTTCTGGAACGACAACCAGATAACCATCCTCGGTGCGGCCAACAACACCAACGCCCCGGGGTTCGCCGACGGCGCGGGCGGTCGCTTCCGCCGATTCGGGGGCGACAACGGCATTACGTCGTCGCAGTCGCTGGGCGTTAACTTCAACGTTGGCAACGGGGAGATATTCCGCGTTGGCGGCAACGTGCTCTATTCTCACACCGACCGCGACACTCGCACCTCGGCCGAGCGGGTATACACCTTCCCGGACTCTACGTCGACGACTCGCTCTCAGAAAATTAGCCGCGACAAGGGCCACAACTTCCGCGCCGACTTCCGGGTGCAGTGGAAGCCCGACAGCTTCAATACGTTTGAATTTCGTCCCAATATATCGCTCAATTACAACAACTCCGCTTCGACCGACAGCTCGGCCACGTTCAGCGGCCGCGGTCAGCAAGTGACACGCAGCCTCAACCGGGCGTCGTCGTCGGGGCACTCTTTCGAGTTCGGCGGTTCGCTCATCTACAACCACAACTTCCGGCAGCGTCGCGGCCGCTCGTTCTCGGTGTACGCCCGCTACAATCTGAGCAACGTCAGGGAGGACCAGGAGACCTACTCGCTCAACCGCTTCTTTCTGCTGAACGACTCCGTTGACCTCTACGACCAGTATGCCGACAACCACACGTGGAGCAACAAAGTGAGCGCACGCCTGAGCTGGACGGAACCGCTCGGCGACGCGTCGAAGGGCAACTTCCTGACCCTGGCCTACAACGTGAACTACCGCTGGAACAACGCCGACAAGCTTACCTACGACCATCCGGTGAGCTTTCCGGACGGATGGCAGGGCGACCCAGTGATTGCCGATGAGCTTATATTCAACAGCGACCTTTCGAACCGCTTCCGCAACGACTATTTCAGCCAGGACATCCGCCTGGGCTACCGGCATGTGTCGAAGACGTCGAATCTCAACGTGGGCATCTCGCTTGTGCCGCAATCGTCGAAATCGATCAACCTTATCGACGACCGCAAGAGCATACCGAGGCGCAACGTGCTGAATTTCGCGCCCTTCCTGCGCTACCGCTACCGCCTGGGCAAGAACCGGTCGCTGCAGCTGCACTACAACGGGCGTTCGTCGCAGCCGTCGATGACGCAACTTCAACCTGTTGCCGACATGTCGGACCCCCTTCGCATCGTGATAGGTAACCCGGACCTGAAACCGACGTTCTCGCACAACGTGCGCCTTCGCTTCCAGGACTTCAACCCCGAGGCCCAGCGGTCGATAATGACGATGGCCTACGGTCAGATGCAGCAGAACGCGATAGTGTCGAAGACTACGTTCGACCCCACGACGGGCGGCCAAACGACGACCTACACCAACGTGAGCGGGGTATGGAACCTTCGCGTGATGAACATGGTGAGTCTTCCGTTCCGCAACAAGGCGTTCACGTTCAACAACCACCTGTTCGTGTCGTACTCGTCGACGGTGGGTTTCAACAACGGAGAGCGCAACCGCGCGGGCAGCTTCATGATAGGCGAGATGGCGGGCTTTGCGTGGCGCCCCGACAACTTCGAGCTTGAGCTTCGACCGGAATACCGGCTGTCGACTCTGCACAACAGTCTGGCGAACCAGCAGGGGCGCACGGTGCACACCTACGGGGGCACGGCGTACGTGAGCTATTCGCTTCCTTTCGGCCTTACTCTGGGCTCGGACCTGAACTACTCCGCCACGAGCGGCTATTCGGCGGGATACGACACGCGCACCTGGATGTGGAACGCGGAGATGTCGTACCAGTTCCTGCGCGACCGCTCGGCCACGGTGAGCCTGAAAGCCTACGATATTCTTGGCCAACGCTCGAACGTTCGGCGCACGACGACGGCGAACTACTACGAGGACGCCCGCTACAACTCGCTTACGCGATATGTGATGGTTACGCTGTCGTACCGTTTCAACACCTTCGGCAAGGGGAACCAGCCCAGCGACCGCAACGCGCGCGAGTTTAGGCCCGGCGGCCCACCTCCGGGTGCACCGCGAGGAGTGCGTCCGCCGCGTCCGCCGATGTGATAGGGCGCGGGGCGGCTTTCGATGTCGGCCGAGCGCGGCCGAGCACTTAGAATGTGAGAATTTCTTTTCCATCATAATTTGAATTTTGGTTTAGCAACACAAAATTACGACGGCATATGAGGAATTATCCCCGATTTTTTCCCGTTGGGAAAAAATCGGGTTTTTTAGTGGGTATTTAACATTTGATTAACATTTGGAGCGGGACTTTTGGCTCGCTGAAGCTCGCACGCTTGGACAAAAAAGGGAGATGCT
>CABRZA010000117.1 GCA_902475285.1 uncultured Porphyromonadaceae bacterium | reverse complement strand
CTCTGGTCGACAAGATGCTTCTTGCCGGCAACCTCTTTCGCGAGAACCAGAACGCCGGAGAGCTCATTCTCGACAACAACGATCTCGAGCGAGAGAGAGGTATTACAATTCTCTCGAAGAACGTATCGATCAACTACAAAGGCTATAAAATCAACATCATCGACACTCCCGGACACGCCGACTTCGGCGGTGAGGTGGAGCGCGTGCTCAACATGGCCGACGGCTGTCTGCTTCTTGTCGACGCCTTTGAGGGCCCCATGCCTCAGACGCGCTTCGTGCTTCAGAAGGCCATCGAAATCGGCCTCAAGCCCGTGGTGGTGATAAACAAGGTCGACAAGCCCAACTGTCGCCCCGAAGAAGTGCAGGAGATGGTGTTCGACCTCATGTTCAGCCTCGACGCCAGCGAGGACCAGCTCGATTTCCCCACACTCTACGGCTCGGCCAAGCAGGGTTGGATGAGTACAGACTACAACAATCCCACCGACAGCATCGTGCCCCTGCTCGATGCCATCATAGAATATATCCCCGGCCCCGAGGACAATCCCGGCGATGCGCAGATGCTCATCACGTCGCTCGACTACTCCAAGTATGTCGGCCGTATTGCCATCGGCCGCGTGCATCGAGGTGAGATCCGCGAAGGGCAGGAAATTGCGCTCTGCCGTCGCGACGGTTCTGTCGTCCGCCAGAAAATTAAGGAGCTCCACACCTTCGAGGGTATGGGACGCAAGAAAGTGGCTTCGGTCGGCAACGGCGACATCTGCGCTCTTGTCGGAATCGAAGGCTTCGAAATCGGCGACACCGTGGCCGCTCCCGAAAATCCCGAACCGCTGCCCCGTATAGCCATCGACGAGCCCACCATGTCGATGACCTTCACCATCAACGATAGCCCCTTCTTCGGCCGCGACGGCAAGTACGTCACTTCGCGCCACATCGGCGACCGTCTCACCGCCGAGCTCGACCGCAACCTCGCCCTCCGCGTTGAGAAAGGCGCCAAGGAGGATGTTTGGACCGTCTACGGCCGAGGCGTGCTCCACTTGTCGGTGCTCATCGAGACCATGCGTCGCGAGGGCTACGAGCTTCAGGTCGGACAACCCCAGGTAATCATAAAGGAAATCGACGGCGTGAAGTGTGAGCCCGTCGAGCTCCTAACCATCAACGTCACCGAGGAGAGCGCTTCGAAGATGATCGACATGGTCACACGCCGCAAGGGCGAGCTCGTGGCCATGACCACCAAGAACGACCGCGTGCAGATGGAGTTCCAGATACCCTCGCGCGGCATCATCGGCCTGCGTTCCAACGTGCTCACCGCGTCGGGCGGCGAAGCCATCATGGCTCATCGTTTCCTCGAATTCCAGCCTTGGAAGGGCGATATCGAGCGCCGTACCAACGGCTCTCTCATTGCCATCGAGAGCGGTACGGCCTATGCATACGCCATCGACAAGCTTCAGGACCGTGGCCGCTTCTTCATCTTCCCTCAGGAAGAGGTCTATGCCGGTCAGGTTGTTGGTGAGAACGCAAAGGACAACGACATACCCGTCAACGTAACCAAAAGTAAGAAGCTCACCAACATGCGTGCTTCCGGCGCCGACGACAAGGCCCGCATCGTTCCCCCCGTGGTGTTCAGCCTCGAAGAGGCTCTCGAATACATCAAGGGTGATGAGTATGTGGAGGTTACGCCCCATCACATCCGTCTGCGTAAGATTATTCTCGACGAAATCGAGCGCAAGCGCGCCAACCGCTGACATTCTCTTATGACACCCTATACCCTCAACCTCCACGGACGCCCGATTGCCTTCGGACGTCCGGCGGTGATGGGTATTCTCAATGCCACGCCCGACTCGTTCTACGGCGGCTCGCGTGCTTTCGACGAAGAGGCCGTGGCTGCCCGCGCACGCAGTCTGGTTGCCGACGGCGCCGATATCATCGACATAGGCGCATGCAGCACGCGCCCCGGTGCCGAGACCGTCGATGCCGACGAGGAGCGCCGACGCCTTGCTTTCGCCATCGCAGCCGTGCGCAGTGCCGTCGGTTCCGATATCCCCCTCTCGGTCGACACCTTCCGTGCCTCCGTGGCGGCATTTGCCGTCGAGGAGTGCGGCGCCGATATCGTCAACGATATCGCCGGCGGTACCCTCGACCCCGACATGTTCGCCACCGTAGCTCGCCTGCGTGTGCCCTATGTGCTCATGCACATGCGCGGTACGCCGGCAACCATGCAGACCCTTACCGACTATCCTACCGGTGTGACAGCCGGTGTCATCGCCGAGCTGAGCCACAGCATCGCCGTCCTTGAAGAGCTCGGCGTGGCCGACATCATCGTCGACCCGGGTTTCGGCTTCGCGAAGACCCTCGAACAGAACTATGAGCTCCTCGCACAGTTGCAGGCTTTCGATATTTTCGGCCGTCCCGTACTCGTGGGTGTGTCGCGCAAGTCGATGTTCACAAAGCTCCTCGACGTGACGGCCGACGATGCCCTCGCAGCCACCGTAGCCGCCGGAACGCTTGCCGTGGAGCGCGGGGCTGCCATACTGCGCGTGCACGACCCGCGCGCAGCCCGCCACAGCATCGCCGTGACGGAGGCTATGAACAAGTACGCAAATTTATAAACAACAGGATATTATGTTCGACTTCGGTATAAAGGACGCGCTCGACATTCTGCTTTTTGCCGTGCTGCTATTCTACATCTACCGGCTTATGAAGGAGTCGGGCACTATCAACATATTCTACGGCGTCCTGGCCTTCATGGTGGTGTGGGCGATTGGGTCGGAGATTCTCGACCTCAAGCTCATCGGCACCATCCTCGACAAATTCATGGCCATAGGCCTCATTATCCTCGTGATACTTTTTCAGGAGCCCATCCGCCGTTTCCTTGTCGAGCTCGGCTCGCACCGGCGATGGAAGTTCCTGCGCAATATATTCCACCATCACCGCGACGGCGACGACGTGGAGGCGCTCGCATGGGTGATGCCTATTGTATATGCCTGCATGAGCATGGCGAAGAGCAAGACCGGTGCCCTCATTGTGCTCGAGCAGAGCGTGCCACTCGACAATTATGCCGCCTCCGGCGACCTTATCGACGCCAATATCAACACGCGCCTTATCGAGAATATCTTCTTCAAGAACTCTCCTCTCCACGACGGCGCCATGATAGTGGCCCACAACCGCATCGAGGCCGCGGGTTGCATCCTGCCGGTGAGCCACGACAGCGACGTGCCGCGCACGCTCGGCCTGCGTCACCGTTCGGCTTTGGGTATAGCCCAGGCCACCGACGCACTCGCCATTGTCGTGAGCGAGGAAACGGGCAATATTTCAATCGCCCACCGAGGCAAGCTCACCACACGCATAAGCAGCACCGAGCTTGAGCACCGCCTCAACGCCGTCGCAATTACTGCGGCGAGGTAATGTCACCCGAAAAGTTCCCTGAAAGCGTCGGCCACGCGCCCTACTTCGTGCAAGCGCATGGTGAGTGCCGATGTATCCACGCCTTTGAGGTTGCCGGCGGGTATGAGCATATCGGTCATGCCTAACTTCTGGGCTTCGTTTATGCGCTGCTCTATGCGCGTCACGGGGCGAATCTCGCCCGTTAGGCCAACTTCGCCGGCCATGCACCACCCTGCGGGAATGGCTATGTCGACGTTGCTCGACAGTATGGCGCATATCACAGCCAGGTCGAGCGCCGGGTCGGTCACTTTGAGCCCGCCGGCAAGGTTGAGAAACACGTCCTTGGCCCCCAATTTGAAGCCCACGCGCTTTTCGAGCACCGCCAGAAGCATGTTGGTGCGACGGCCGTCGTAGCCCGTCACCGAGCGTTGCGGCGTGCCGTAGGCTGCCGTGCTTACAAGCGCCTGTATTTCTATCAGAAACGGCCGTGCGCCGTCGACGGCTACACCTACCGCCACGCCCGATATGCTGTCGTCGCGGTGCGTCAGGAGCATTTCCGACGGGTTGGTGACTTCGCGGAGGCCTCGGCGGCACATCTCGTAGATACCGGTTTCGTTGGTGCTCCCGAAACGGTTTTTGGTGGCGCGCAACAGGCGGTACATGTATTGGCGGTCGCCTTCAAACTGCAATACGGCGTCGACGATGTGCTCCAGCACCTTCGGGCCGGCCAGCGACCCCTCCTTGGTGATATGCCCGATGAGTAGCACCGGCACGCCCGTCTCCTTGGCGTATTTGAGCAGCGTGGCGGCGCACTCGCGCACCTGCCCCACGCTGCCGGCCGACGAGTCGAGGGCATCGGAGGCTATGGTCTGTATGGAGTCGACCACGAGTATCTCGGGCGTCACCTGCTCGATATGCTTGAAGATGTTTTCCAGCGATGTTTCGCACACTATGAAGCAGTTGTCGCTGCCGCGCCCTATGCGGTCGGCGCGGAGCTTGAGCTGCACGGCGCTTTCCTCGCCCGACACATAGAGTATGCGGCGGTTGCGTATGGCCAGGAGGTTCTGGAGCACGAGCGTACTCTTGCCTATGCCCGGTTCGCCGCCGATGAGCACGATGGAGCCACGCACGAGTCCACCGCCGAGCACGCGGTTGAGTTCTTGCGAGGGCATGGTGTAGCGGGGCTCGTCGACGGCCTCTATGGCGTTGACGGGTTTGGGCGTTGCCATGGTCATTCTCCGGCTGAGGCCGGCGAGAGGAGCCTTCGGACCTACCTTCTCCTCAACCATGGTATTCCAAGCCCCGCAGGCGGGGCAGCTTCCGTTCCACTTGGGCGAGTCGGCGCCGCACGCCGTGCAGTACCACACAGATTTGACAGCTTTCTTGGCCATATTATTTTATGAGTCTTTGTCGGAATTGTGAGAGAGCTACCGCCGTTGCCATGCCGACATTGAGGCTGTCCTGCGGGTGGGCGTCGACGGGGTAGGGCGGTATGAATATGCGGCGGCTTACGTTTTCCTCGACTTCAGTCGATATGCCGCTGCCTTCGTTGCCCATCACGAGCACGCCACCGCCGTCGCCGAGGTCGGCGGTGTAGATGTCCTCGCCGTCGAGGAAGGTGCCGTATACGGCGCAACGGCAGCCCGCGAGCCATGCCGCCAGGTCGGTGTATATTACCTGCACGCGTGCAATGGCGCCCATCGATGCCTGCACGGCCTTGGGGTTGAAGCAGTCAACCGTGTCGGGCGAGGCCACGATGCGGCTTACGCCCATCCACGAGCAGCAGCGCACTATCGTGCCGAGATTGCCGGGGTCCTGCACGCGGTCGAGCGCCACTACGAGTTCGCCTCGGTCAGGCGCTTCGGCGTAGGTGCTCGCCGGTATGCGGAAGAAAGCCACAACGGGAGGCGTCGACGGCAGGCGCGTGATGCTGCGGAGCACTTGGGGAGAAGCCTCCACAATTTCTTCGGCGGCAACCGTATGCTCAGCCAGCCACTCGGCGGTGGCATAGAGCGTGGAACAACGGAAGGTGGCGGCGAGGTCGGTGACGCACTTGGTGCCTTCGGCCACGAAGAGGCCGCTTTCGCGACGTCCCTTCGGGGTGTCGAGCGAGGCGTAGACTTTGAGCTGACGGCGGGTGATGACGGGCTGCTCCATAAATCAGAATTGATAGCCGGCTTCTTCGACAAGCTCGCGGTCGGAGGCGATGGTAGAGCCGGTGGTGGTGAGAAGGTCGCCGGTGATGGCGCCGTTGATGCCGGCGTGCATACACCGCAGAAGGCATTCGCGCGACAGACGGGCACGGCCGCCGGCAAAGCGCAGTTCAACCGTCGGATGTATCAGTCGGAATATGGCCACCGTCCGCTCGATTTCTTTTTCGGATATCAGTGGCGTGTCGGCCAGCGGAGTGCCCGCGATGGGGCAGAGGATGTTGACGGGTATCGACACCGGCTGTGCCTTGCGCAGCGTGAGGGCGAACTCCACACGCTGACGCGGTGTCTCGCCCATGCCTATTATGCCGCCCGAGCACACGTCGAGGCCGGCGCGGTGGGCGGCATCGATGGTGCGGAGCTTGTCGTCGATGGTGTGCGTGGTGCACAGGGTGCCGAAGTGCGATGGAGCTGTTTCCAGATTGCAGTGATAGCGTACGGCACCGGCTTCGCGAAGTTTCACGAGGTCGTCGTAGCTCAGCAAGCCCAGCGACGCGCAGGTGGCTATGCCTGTTTCTTCGCCTGCACGGCGGAGGATGGCGCAGATATCGTCGAGGGCTTTGCCCTTTACGGCGCGCCCGCTGGCAACCATCGAGAAGCGGCCTATGCCGCCGGCATGGTTGTGTGCGGCTGTGGCGACGGCCTCGTCGGCGTCGATGATGTCGTAGGTGTCGCAGCCCGTGTGATAGTGTGCGCTCTGCGCGCACCACTTGCAGTTTTCCGAGCAGCGTCCCGAGCGGGCGTTGACTATGGAGCAGGAGTCGAACTTACGCGTGCAGAAGCGGCGCGTCACCTCCTCGGCGGCGGCGAGCAGAGCCTCGTGGCCAGCATCGGTGGCTGTGTCGGCAAGGGCGTAGAAATCTGTGTCGTCGACGTCCTCGCCGGCGAGAACTTTGGAGCGTACTTTTTCAATCAGCCGTAACTCGCCGTAGGCGTCGCGACGAGTGAAATAGCAGGCGTCGCCGTAGCTCAAAAAACGGTAGCCGGCATCGAGGGCATGGGTGTATACTTCGCGCCAGCCCTCGCCTATGAAGGCGCTCACAAGCAGCAGAAGCGTACTCTGAGGCTGGTGGAAGTTGGTCACCATGGCGTCGACCACGCGGTAGCTGTATCCGGGCGCTATGATTATCCGGGTGCGCGCCACGAAGGTATCGTCGCCGTCGGCACGGAGGCGCGTTGCGAGTGTGCGGAGGGCGTCGGGTGTGCCCATGTCGTTGGCGTCCTCGTCGTAGGGACTCCATTGCGGCACTTCGCCGTCCCATTGTCCGGCGTCCATGAGACGCCCGGCATGGTAGAGGCTTTCCAGAGTGCGCACCGAAGTAGTACCCACGGCAACCACCTTGCGGCCCTGCTCTATGGCGTCGGCGAGCTCTTCGATGAAGGCACGCGGCACGGCGATGAACTCGCTGTGCATGTCGTGCCCGGCGAGAGTGTCGCTCTTCACGGGGCGGAATGTGCCGGCGCCCACATGGAGTGTAACTTCGCGCAGTGTCACGCCGCCGGCCTCTATGCGTTGCAGAAGCTCCGGCGTGAAATGCAGTCCGGCTGTGGGTGCGGCCACCGACCCGTCGATGTGCGAGTACACGGTCTGATAGTCGGTTGTGTCGGCTTCCTCCGACTTGCGGTTGAGATAGGGTGGAATGGGTATCTCGCCGACAGCGGCGATGATGTCGGCCATGGACACGGCATCGTTGTCCCATTCGAAGCGCACTGTGCGCGAGTTGTCGGCTGCCGCCTCGGCGCCGGTGCGTGTCACACGCAGCACGGTGTCGCCGGCGGGGGTGTTGACATCCATAGTCAGCTCGCCTTCTTTCCAGCGCTTGCTGTTGCCTATGAGGCACTGCCATTCGCATATGCCGCGTGTGGCGAAGGCCTGCGCGTAGTCGGCGGGGGCGTGGGGCTCGAGACAGAATATTTCAATCAAAGCGCCGGTGGCTTTGGTGAAGCGCAGGCGAGCGTTAATTACGCGCGTGTTGTTGCACACCATCATCGCGCCCTCGGGCAACAGCGACGGCAGCTCCGTGAATATATGGTCGGAAAATCCAGTGCCGTCGGCGGCGAGCAGGCGGCAGGCGTCGCGCTGCGCCAGAGGGTGACGCGCTATCCGCTCGTCGGGCAGGGGATAATCGTATATGTCGATATGTATTTCGCGGGGATTCATAGCACTAAAATTTATACAAAGATACGCACATTCCGCGACACACACATATTTTTTACCCCGATTTTTTCCCATTGGGAAAAAATCGGGGATAAT
>CABRZA010000116.1 GCA_902475285.1 uncultured Porphyromonadaceae bacterium | reverse complement strand
CTGCCGTCCGGCCATCCGTCGGCATCATTCTACTTGTTCTTCGGTCGTTATGGTGCCCCATAACTCCCCATCACAAGTGAAAATCTGCTCGACGGCTGACCGCCCTATCGGTAACATTTACTATTAAAACAAGCTCTTAGAAGAACTATATATGGCAGACACAGCAAAGAGCGGCAGCGACGCCGCGGTAATCATACCGATGTACAACGAGTGCGAGAACGCCTCGGCCATCATCGACGCCGTGATGGCGCTCGAAGTACCTTTCGACGTGCTCGTAATCGACGACAACTCTCCCGACGGCACGGCGGCCATCGTGAAAGAGAAAATGAAGCAGTATCCCGGGCGCGTCGACATAATAGAGCGCTCGGGCAAGCTGGGCCTCGGCACGGCCTACATAGAAGGCTTCAAGCACTGCGTGGCAAAGGGTTACGACTACATATGCGAGATGGACGCCGACTTCTCGCACAACCCCAAGGACCTGCTTCGGCTTCGCCAGGCGGCCATCGACGAGAAGGCCGACGTGGTTGTGGGCTCGCGCTATGTGAGCGGCGTGAACGTGGTGAACTGGCCGATGGGGCGTGTGCTGATGTCGTACTACGCGTCGAAATACGTGCGGTTCGTAACCGGCCTTCCCATCCACGACACGACGGCCGGCTTCGTGTGCTACCGCCGTCGCGTGCTCGAAACGCTGCCTTTGGACAAGGTGAAATTCAAGGGCTACGCCTTCCAGATAGAGATGAAATTCACGGCCACGAAGTACGGCTTCAAGGTGGTGGAGGTGCCCATAATCTTCGTTAACAGGGTGCTGGGCACGAGCAAGATGAGCGGAGGGATATTCAGCGAGGCCGTTTTCGGTGTGATACGCCTGAAATGGAACTCGTGGTTCAAAAAATACCCCAAAGACGCAGCCAAATGACTCCGCGCCTGATAAAGAACGCGCGGCTGCTCGACAGCCGCGGCATGCGGCCGGGGTGGATATCCACCGACGGGGCGCGCATCCTCGCCACAGGCGACGGCGATGCCGCCTGCTGCGTGTGCGCCACGGCCGGCGACGACGTGTGGGACGCCCAAGGCGCCATCGTGACGCCGGGGCTCATCGACAGCCATGTGCACTTCCGCGAGCCCGGCATGGAGCACAAGGGCACGATAGCGTCGGAGAGCCGCGCGGCGCTCGCCGGAGGCATCACGACGGTATTCGACATGCCCAACACCAATCCCGCAACAACGACGGCCGCGGCCCTGGAAGCCAAGCTGCTGCAAGGGCGGAGGACATCGGCGGTGCACTACCGCGCCTTCCTTGGCATAACACCGGGCGGTCTGGACGAGCTGAGGGAAGTTGACCCGGCCGACATACCCGGAGTGAAGATATTCCTTGGCACGTCGACGGGCGCGATGGCCTGCCCCGACGCATCGGAGCTCCGCGACGTGCTGCTCTACTGCGCCGACCACGGCATAGTGGCGGTGGTTCACGCCGAAGACAACGACATAATAGCCCGCAATACCGCCGAAGCCGTGGCCCGCTACGGCAGCCGCGAGGACGTGCCGGGGGCCATGCACCACCTCATCCGCTCGGAGGAGGCGTGCCTGCGGGCATCGGCGGCGGCCGTTGAGATGGCCCACCGCACGGGTTGCCGCATACACCTGGCGCACATCTCGACGGCCCGCGAGGCCCGCGAGCTGCTCGACGCGGGACCGACGGCGGGGAAGCTCGTCACTGCCGAGACTACCCCGCTCTACCTCGACCCTTACCTGGCCGACCCGTCGCACCGCACGGAGCGCCACAAGGTGAATCCCGCGATAAAGACCGAGGCCGACGTGTGGGAGCTTCACGCCGCCTTAGCGGACGGCCGTATCGACACCATAGCCACCGACCATGCCCCGCACCTGCTCAAAGAGAAGGCCGGCGGAGCGCTTACGGCGGCGTCGGGGGCGCCACAGATACAGTTTGCCGTGCAGATTATGGGGATGTTTCTGCCTCTTAACCGCATAGTGAGCAAGATGACGTGCGGTGTGGCGGATGTGTTCGGCATGGATGGCTACGGCACTTTTGCCACGGGGCATCCGGCAGATTTCACGATAATACGGCAGAGTGCCGCACACACCATCACCGACGAAGAAGTGGTGTCGGCATGCGGATGGACGCCGTTCGCGGGGCGCACGGTGCGCTACGACGTGCAGGCTTTCGTGGGCGGAATTGATTCTTAAAATCTTACACATGAGCAACTTCAATGTAACGATATTGGGCTGCGGGTCGGCGACGCCGACGCTGCGGCACATGCCCAGCGCGCAGCTGGTGCGCTACAACCGCCACGCCATGCTGGTGGACTGCGGCGAGGGCACGCAGCTGCAACTGAGGCGCTACGGCATATCCTTCGCACGCATCGACCATATCTTTCTGTCGCATCTGCACGGCGACCACTTCCTGGGCTTGCCGGGGCTGCTGTCGACGATGGCGCTCCACGGCGTTGAGGGCACGGTGACGGTGCACACTTTCCCCGAGGGGGCACGGGTGCTCGGCGAGATGCTCGACCTGGTGTGCCGCGAACGCAGCTTCGAGCTCCGCTTCGACATAATCAACAATGCCGCCGCGACAATATACGACGACGGGACGCTGCGCGTGAGCACCTTCCCGCTGCACCACCGCGTGCCCTGCGTGGGCTACCGCTTCGAGGAGGTGAACAAGCGGCGGCACATCGACCGCGAGGCGTGCGACTTCTACGGCATACCGGTGTATCTGCTCAACGACATCAAGGACGGCGCCGACGCGGTGCTTCCCGACGGGCGCGTGATAGAGAACCGTCTTCTGACACGCGACCCCGGCGAGCCCGGGGGCTACGCCTATTGCTCCGACACGGCCTACAACCCCGCCGTGGCCGAGGCAGTGAAGGGCATACCGGTGATTTACCACGAGGCCACCTACGGCGACGACGGCGAGTACAAGGCCGCTCCACGCGGGCACTCCACGGCACGCCAGGCGGGTATGATTGCCGAGGCCGCGGGAGCCAAGCGTCTGATAATAGGACACTATTCGAAGACCGTGACCGACGAGCAGAAGCTCGTGGGCGAGGCCCGCGAGGTGTTCGGCGGCGAAGTGACGGCGGCCTACGAGGGCCTTAAAATAGACCTTGGCTGAGGATGTTGGGCGACGAATATTTCATGCGTCAGGCACTTGCCGAAGCCCGTGCCGCCGCCGCCGAGGGCGAGGTGCCCGTGGGCGCTGTGGTGGTGGCCGGCGAACGCATACTCGGGCGCGGGCACAATCAGACGGAGCGTCTGTCGGACGTGACGGCGCACGCCGAGATGATAGCCATAGGCGCAGCGTCGCAGGCACTGGGGGGCAAGTATCTCACGGGGTGCACGCTGTATGTCACCGTCGAGCCGTGCCCTATGTGCGCGGGCGCCATAGGATGGGCGCAGGTTGAGCGCATAGTGATAGGCTGCCCCGACGCCAAGCGGGGCTACACCACCATCCTGCGGCCGGGAGCGACGCCTTTTCATCCTCGCGCCGCCGTGGCCGAAGGTGTGCTCGAGGGCGAATGCCGCGCGCTGATGCAGGATTTTTTCCGTTCACGACGTCGTAAGAGCCGGTTCGACAATAAGTGTTAACGGCAGGGACGCATAGCGCGGAGCGAATTTCGGCCTGTGAGGAAGGAGTGTACTGGATGTACACGACTGACGAACAGACCGAAAGGCGCCCGCGATATGCGAGGCGATGGTAATTTTAATGGTAAGCAAACGTCAATGCTTAAGTTTGATTTTATATATTTGTAACACTATCTGTTTCGACAATGAAAATAAATGTTACTTCGTCACGGCCACTCGTTGGCGCTTTTCATCAGGTCTTTCGGTCGCGATGGTACCCCATCGCTCCCTCGAGACCTGATGAAAATCGCTCAACGATTGACCGCCCTGCCGTTAACACTTATTGTCAAACCGGCTCTAAACCATGCACTACTTAATTATAGCCGGCGAGGCCTCGGGCGACCTCCACGCCTCGCATCTTATCAAAGCTCTGAAAAATTGCGACGCGGAAGCGCGCTTCACCATCCTCGGAGGCGACAAGATGGCCGCCGAGGCGGGGGTGCGTCCGGCGGTGCACATATCGGAGATGGCCTTCATGGGCTTCAGCGAAGTGCTTCGCAATCTCGGCACGGTGCGCCGCAACATGGCCATCGCCCGCAAGCTCATCGACGTGGTGAAGCCCGATGTGTTCATCCCGGTGGACTACCCGTCGTTCAACCTCAAAATAGCCGCCCACGCCGCAGAGCGCGGTGTGCCCGTAATATACTATATATCACCCAAGATTTGGGCGTGGAAGCAGTGGCGCATACGCGACATACGGCGCTATGTGAAGCGTGTGATGTGCATACTGCCTTTCGAACCGACGTTCTACGGCGAGCGCGGCTACACGGCCGACTATGTGGGGAATCCGTCGGTGGCCGAGGTCGATGCAGACATCGCGGCGGCGGCATCGCGCGCCGACTTCTTGAAGAAATACGGGCTGCGCGACCGTCCGCTCATAGCCCTCATGCCCGGCAGCCGTACGGGCGAAATCCGCAACAATCTGCCGGTGATGCGCGGGGCATCGGATGCCTTCCCGCAGTACCGGCCGGTGATAATCGCGGCGCCGGGTATGGGCGACGACATTTACCGGCAGTATGCGGGCGAGAATATCCCGGTTCTGCGGCCGGCGAACGCCACTGAGGTGCTCGTCCACTGCCGAGGGGCGCTTGTGACGTCGGGCACGGCGACACTCGAGACGGCGCTTGCTGCCATACCGCAGGTGGTGTGCTACCGTTCGAACGGCTCGAAGCTGTCGTACGACGTGATGAAGCGCGTGCTGAGCGTGGACTATGTGTCGCTGCCCAACCTCATCCTTGGCAGCGAGGCTGTGCCGGAGATGCTTCTTCACCTCTGCACGCCCGCCGCGGTGGCCGACCGTCTGGCGCCCTTGCTGCGGGCCACCTCGGCGGAGCGCGAGGCGCAGCTTGCGGCATATGCCAGGATGCGCGAAGTCCTCGGCACCTCCGACGCTGCCGCCACCGCGGCACAGAGGATTGTGGAGACTGTAAGAAAATAAGATATGGAAGAGATTAGGATAGACGTGGCGCGGCAGACGGCCGAGGAATTAGAGCCGGCACAGGAGCATGCGCAGCTCGTCTTCAAATTCAACCACACGATGCCCGGCACGGAGGAATACGAGGAGCTTATGCGCCGGATATTTCCGACGATGGGCGAAGGCAGCCGCGTGGGCACGCCGCTCACGGCAGTGCGCCCTCACATGGTGAAAATCGGACGGAACGCTGTGGTGATGCCCGGATGCCTGATGATGTCGGCCGGCGGAATCACCATCGACGACGGCGCCATGATAGCGGCCAACGTGCAGCTGATATCCAACAACCACGACCTCTACGAGCGGCAAGTAATCACTTGCAAGCCCGTGCACATAGGCAAGAACGCGTGGATAGGCGCGGGGGCGACCATCCTGCCGGGCGTGACGGTGGGCGACAATGCCGTGGTGGGCGCGGCGAGCGTGGTGACGAAAGATGTGGCGCCCGACACCATCGTCGCCGGCAACCCGGCCCGCTTCATCAAGCGCATACCTCCGAGGGCTGAATGTTCGGCTATGGATACGGAAACGGAATCCATTCAACTCGGCCTCGACAGCTGCGGGGACTGAGGGCCTAATCATTGTGGTGCAAAACACGCCGGGTGAATTCATTCTCACCGCTGCGGCAAGGACATAGCGATAGAAAAGATGTGAAAAAGGTTGTAGTACTACAACCTTTTTAGCTGTTTTATGCCTGGCGGGCGGCGGAGAGGTCGAGGGTGAGTTGGTGGCGGAGGGCGGCGAGGGAGGGGAAGGGACGTTCGTCGCGGAGGCGGCGGAGGAAGGCGATGTCGAGGGTGCGGCCGTAGAGGTCGGCGTCGAAGTCGATGATGTGGACTTCGAGGACGAGGCCGCGGCCGTCGGCGAGGGTGGGCCGCAGGCCTATGTTGGCCATGCCGCGGCGAGCTACGGCGCCATATGGACGCGATGAATCGCGTCCGCCCTGACAGGGAGCCGCAGGAAGGGTGACATCGACGGCGTAGACGCCGGGGGGCGGGAGGAGTTGGGTGGGATCGAGGGGGAGGATGTTGGCTGTGGGGAAGCCTATGGTGGCGCCTATGGCGGCGCCGTGGACGACGCGGCCGCGGACGGTGAAGGGTCGGCCGAGGATGTCGGCGGCGAGGTCGAGGCTTCCGTCGGCTACGGCTTCGCGCACGCGCGAGCTGGCGGCGGGTGCGCCGGCGACCATCACGGGAGGCACTGTGGCGGCTACGGGCATGATGCCTGCCGAGGCGATGGCTGCGGCATTGGCGCGGTCGCTGCCAATGGTGTTGTTGAAGCCCATGACGAGGGCCTCGACGCCGTAGTCGCGGCGGAGGCGCTCGGCGAAGGAGCGGGCTGAGGCGCGGAAATCGTCGGCGGTGAAATCGAGGAAGACGACGTCGGCCACGCCCGGGCAAGCGAGTATCTGCTCGCGGCGCAGCGTGGTGTCGGTTAGGGCCGCGGGCATGCGCGAAGGCGCGAGAAGGGCGAGAGGATGGCGTGCGAAAGAGAAGACCACGGGCCGCAGGCCGCGACTGCGGCCTGCGGCGACGAGGGCGGAGAATATGGCCTGATGGCCGCGGTGACAGCCGTCGAATGTGCCGACGGCGGCTATTGAGGGTGTCGCAGCCATGGTGGGTGGAATCAGGGGAGGTAGTCGGTGAACTCGGTGCCCGGCGCCACGTGGGCGGTGTGGAAACCGAGGCGAGCGGCGGCTTCGACGTTGGCTTTGCCGTCGTCGAAGAAGAGGGTTTCTTCGGGGAGGATGCCGAGGCTGTCGACGGTGTAGCGGAAGATGCGTTCGTCGGGCTTGGCGGCGCGGGCCTCGAAGGAGGTGACCATGCCGTCGAAATAGTCTTCGCGTCGGAGGCCTTCCTTGCCGAATTCGTTGGCGATGACGCCGCGCCACATTATGGGGTTGGTGTTGGAGAGGAGGTATATGCCGTAGCCCTCGCAGCGTAGACGACGGAGTGCCTCGAGGCGGTGCAGGGGTATGCCTATGATGAAGCGCTGGAAGGCGGTGTCGATCTGATAGTCGGTGGTGCCTTCGGGCAGGAGGGCACGCACTGCGGCATGGAAGCCCTCTGTGTTGATGCTTCCGTCTTCAATCTGCATGAAGACGCCTTCCTGGGCATATAGGCCGAAGTAGCGCTCGGCGTCGGATAGGCCGAGAGCCTTGAAGGCGTCGATACAACGCCGGCGGTCGATGTCGATAATAACACCGCCAAGGTCGAAAAGAAGATTTTTTATCATAGGAATTGTGTCAACAATAAAGGCCCCGAGTGCACAGCACCGCGGAGCCTGCCAAGTAGCCCATAGGAGAATCGAACTCCTCTTTCAAGAATGAAAATCTTGCGTCCTAGCCGATAGACGAATGGGCCGCGCACAGTCCGGCTCAACAGCCGGACATAAGGGTATTAAAGCTGACCGTAGGGAGAAGCGACCTTAGGCAGCGAGCTTGGCAATGTGCTTTGCAAGCTTGCTCTTGAGGTTGGCAGCCTTGTTCTTGGAGATTGTGTTCTTGGCTGCGAGACGGTCGAGCATAGCGGTCACCTCGGCGTAACGAGCCTGGGCGGCGGCTTTGTCGGTCATTTTGCGGAGGTTACGCACAGCGTTGCGTACGGTTTTGGCATAGTAGCGGTTGCGCAGACGGCGAGTGATTGTCTGGCGGATGCGCTTTTTGGAAGAATCGTGGTTTGCCATTGTTAGCGTTGTTCTTTTTGTCAGCTTAATTTTTGATTAGTAGCCCATAGGAGAATCC
>CABRZA010000115.1 GCA_902475285.1 uncultured Porphyromonadaceae bacterium | reverse complement strand
AAACTCAAAGGCATAGCCATGAAGTAGGGGCGCAATAAATTGCGCCCGCCCAGGCGATGGTAACTTTCTAAACCGTAGCAGTTCACATTAGAGAGGCGGGCGCAATATATTGCGCCCCTACTGCTCTGCCACAATCCAGCGCGGGCCCTCTGTGACCTCTGTGCCTCTGTGTGATATTTTCCGCCCGAGACGGCAACCCCAAAAGCTCCGAGATAAAATCCGCCCCTGCTGCGCGTGCGCGGCAGGGGCGGTGAGGGTTTGCGGCCGGCGGCGATTATTTGGCGGCCAGAGGTGCGGGTACGTTGTAGACGCGGGCGGCCAGCTCCTGATCGAGCATATAGAGCGCCAGGCCGTTGTCGCCGATGAGCTTGAGGCGGTCGATGAGGCCGCGGGCGGTCTCTTCCTCTTCAACCTGCTCGGCCACGAACCAGTCGAGCTTGCCGCAGGTGGCGTGGTCCTTCTCGTCGAGGGCGAGCGAGTAGAGGTTGTTGATCAGGGCCGTAACCTTCTCCTCGTGGGCGAGGGTATCGGTGAAGGCGGCAAGGGGACTGGCCCAGTCGGTGGGCACGGCTGCGATGGGCTCGAGCACCACGCGGCCGCCGCGCGACAGAAGGTAGTTGATGAAGATTTCGGCATGGGCCTGCTCTTCCTTGAACTGGATGCGGAACCAGTTGGCTATGCCGGCGTTGCCGGCGTTCTCGAAGTGCATGCCCATCGAGAGATAGAGATAGGCCGACCACAGCTCGGCGTTGATCTGAGCGTTGATGGCGTCTTGAAGTTTCGGACTAATCATAGTTTTATATGAGTTATGTTGGCTATTTGATAGCAATTTTTATGCCAAAGGCTTTGCCTGCGGCACGGCCCTGCACGAGATAAACGCCGGCAGGGGCGTGAAGTTCAACGCTTTGGCCGGCGGCAAGATTGCCGACGACGGCGAGGTCGGCACCGGCGAGGTCGTAGACGCGCACGTCGGAGAGTGCCACATTGGCAGTGACAACGCGGCCGTCGACGGCCAAAACGTCAGCCTCGGCACCGGGGGCGGCAACGCCGGCGGTGGCACTGTAAACGAAGGCCACGGGCTCGGAATATTCCGAGCGCAGAAGGCCGGCGTCGAGGCTGTTGTAGGCGCTGCGGGCACGAACGTAGTAGGTCTGGCCGCCCTCGAGCGTCTTGCCCGAAATCTTGATTTCGCCGGCTGTGGCGGCGTCGGTCATGTCGGCAAGGCTCACCTTCGAGCTGGTATAGCTCGTGCGCGGAGGGAATGTCGCGCTGGCCGATACCTGGAGCGTGAGCGAGCAGGCGCCCTCGATGTCGGCAAGGCGTATGCGCTCGTTGGAGCGCAGCGTGCCGCCGGCAACGGGATGGGCCACCGAAGGCACGGCGGCCTCCATGGCAAGGGTGGTGAACATCACCGTGGGCGTGGTCTTCTCCACGCCGTTGCGCATGTAGCGCAGGCGCGAGTAGTAGGGCGTGGCGGCCATGAGGGTGAAGCGCGGCACGGTGATGGTGCCGGTGGCGGTGACGGTGTAGACGATGTCGCTCTCCTTGAAGGCGTCGGTGGTGGAGATTTCGAGTGTCACCTCACGCTCGGGTATGGAGTAGGTGAAGGTGGGAGTGAGCGTGGTGCCCTCGGCGAAGTTGGCGGGAGCGGTGATGAGGAGGTTGTTCACGTTGAGCTCGTAGACGGGGCTCACGCCGTCGGCATTGCCTGCACCGCAGGCGCGTATGCGCCAGTAAACGGGGCGGTCGATGGGCAGCTGCGCGAAGACCTCGGTGCTTATCGAGGTGGCGGTGGTGGAGCGCTGGTCGATGCGCTCGGTCATGGCGCGGTCGCCGGCAATTTCGACGATGTATTCCGACGCGCCCTCGACGGCCTCCCACTCGAAGTCGAAGGGAGCCTCCACGGTGGCGCCGTCGGCCGGGGCGAGCACCTTGGGCGCCGTCAGCGACGTGGAGGGCACGCCAAGGAGGGCCGGCGTGTACTCGTTGCCGTAGCGGTCGAGGATGCACACGGCATACTGCATGCCGGTGAGCTTGCCGGCGGGGATGGTGAACTGAGGCTCGTAGCTCACGCCGAGGAGGTATTCGGCCTCACGCAGGAAGTTCTGTGCGGGCATGTTCTCGGGATAGGCGTAGACGGTGTAGCGCACGTTGTCGACGGGCTGCCAGCTCAGCGTGCTGCCCGAGCGCTGCAGACCTTCCACGAGGCCCTGCGCCGGCGCGCTCTGCCAGGTGATGGCCGGAACGAGGGCCTTGGTGCCGAACACGTGGTTGAGCAGGTAGTGGCCGAACTTGGGCGAGGTGTTGTAGATGTACTTGGCCGAGTAGAATATCGAGCCGGGGGCGCCGTTGAGGTCGTTCTCACGGTTGAACAGCACCTGGTTGGCATATTCGGCGTAGGTCTCGTTGCCCGGACCCGACGCACGCATGGCAACGCCGCGGGCTATGTTCTCCTCCATGCCGCTGCGCTCGGGAGCGCGGCTGCCAAGGTTGAGGCTCGATATGGAGTGCGACACATAGAGGTGGCGGCCCCACTTGTTGGCCACCATGCTCCACCACTCGGCGGCGCGGCCGTAGTTGGTGGAGGCGCCGAGAGTCCAGTAGATCTGCGGCGAGATGAAGTCGAGCGAACGCTCCGACACCCATGCTATCGGGTCGGAGTAGATGCCGTTGTACTGCCAGTCGCTGCCGGTGGGGCACTTGGGTATGCCGTACTTGTTGGCCACCGAGGTGCTGGTGCAGGCTATGCCCGCGGGCGATACGCCGAAACGCACCCACGGCTTCACCGACTTGATGGTGCGGTATACGGTGGCTATCATGTTGTTCACGTTCTGACGGCGCCAGTCGCCTATCGAGAGCTTGCCGCCGCCCGAGGTGTACTTGCGGTAGAGGTCGCCGTCGTGGCTTTCGTTGGTGCCCGAGAGGTAGAAGTAGTCGTCGAAGAGCACGCCGTCGACGTCGTAGTTCTCAACTATCTCGGTGATTACGTCGCATATGCGCTGCGTCACCTCGGGCAGGCCGGGGTTGAGGATCGAGGCCGTGCCCACGTCCATTATCCACTCGGGGTGGGTGTCGCGGTAGGCGTTGGGGGTGCCGTTCCACTGGCCCGTGACCGACTCATAGCGGTAGGGGTTGACCCATGCGTGGCACTCCATGCCGCGCTTGTGGCACTCGGCAACGACCCATTCCAGGGGGTCCCAGCCGGGGTCCATGCCGCGGGTCTTCACAAGGTCGGTCGACCAGGGCTCGTAGCTCGAGCGGTACATGGCGTCGCTGCGCGAGCGCACCTGAAAGTTGATGGCGTTGAAGTTGTTGATGGCGAGCGAGTCGAGCAGCATGGTCATCTGGCGCTGCTGCTGCTTTATCTGCAACTCGTTGCCGGTTGAGGTGATGAGCACCGAAGGCCAGTCGAGCTGCCATACGGTTGCTACCCATGCCGAACGCATCTCGCGTTTTTGCACGGTGTTCTGGGCCGTGGCCGGCAGCATCAGCAGCAGGCCGAGGGCAAGTGTAAGTAGTCGTGTGATTCTCATATTTTTAGATTACAGATAATGTGGTGTCATTTTCGTTTCACGGCCACGCCGAGGGGGCGGCGGAAGTCGCACGAGCGCTCCCGCAGCAAGCGGTAGTCGTAGGCCGCGCCAAGGCCCGTGGTGTCGCTGCCGTGGGGCACAAGGAGCACCGTGCCCGCGGGCTGCCGCAGGGCGCCGGCAACGTCGGGAGCGAGGCGAAGGCGGTCGTCGAGGTAGAAGTTTATGGTATACATGCGCACGTTCTTTTGCGGCATGAGCGATATCACGGGCTTGTCGCCGGCGAGGGCGGCAACCTCAAGGGCGGCGTCGCGGTCGCTGCGCGGATTGAGCACGGCGGGCATCACGGCGGCGGCATAGCACAGCAGAAGGCTCCACACTATGGTCACGGCATGCGCCCCGGGGCTGTGGCGGTTGACCATCCATGCCACGCCGGCAAGCGCCGGAAGGGCCACGAACACCCAGCGCCACCACACTATGGCGTCGACGGGGAACTTGGGAACGTCGACGAATTGCGACGCCACCACTGCCGCCGGTGCAAGCACGGCGAGCACGGCCACAATCCATGTGAAGGCGCGCACGGCCGGAGCGGTGATTTTCGTTTCGAGAAGGCAGGCCAGGCCGTAGCATATGAAGGGGTAGGCCGGCAGGAGGTAGACGCTGCGCTTGCTGGCCGGGATGCTGTAGAACACCACCGTGAGCACCGCCGCCGTGACGCTGAAAAGCGCCGCCGGGCTCAGAGGCGCGCGGCGGTAGCGGCGCAGCGCCCCCGCCGAGAGCAACGCCAGAAGCGTCCACGGAAGAAGGCCGGCGGCGAGGGTCATGAAGTTGTACCACACGGGATTCTCGTGGCTCTCGTAGCTCATGGTGCCCAGCAGGCGGCCTATGTTCTCCTCCATCATCAGGCCGTAGAACTCCTCGCCGCCTTGCAGATAGGCCTCGTAGGCCCACCACGCCGGCACTGTCATGGCCACGGCGGCAAGCCCGAGCATCTTGAACAGCGACGGGAAGAAGCGGCGACCCCGCAGAAGCATGTACACTCCCACTATGAAGCACGGCAGCAGAGCACCCACGGGGCCCTTGGTGAGCGTGGCGCACGTCAGGAGCACGGCAACAAGCACCCACCGCCCGAAGCGGCAGCAAAGCCGCTCGTCCTCAACGAGGCGCTGCATCTGATACATCGCAATCACCATGCAGGCCGTGAGAACCATGTCGAGGCGGCAGGCAACGGCGGCGCGGAACACCTCTACATTGGTAAGCACCAGCAGGGCGAAGAACATGGAGAAGCGCACCGAGCGCGTGCGCGACGCCCAGCGGTAGGAGCACACCGTCATGGCCACGGCGGCAAGCGCCGACGGCAGACGCGAGATGAACTCGTTCACCTCCCCGCCGTTGAAAATCTTGGCGAAAACGGCTATGAGCCATGCCAGGAACGGGGGCTTGAAGGGGATGTCGACACCATAGTTCACCGGCAGTATCCAGTTGCCGCTGTGAAGTATCGACACCGCCACGATGGCCTCGCGGGGCTCACCCTTGGAGTTGAACAGCGTCTCGCCGAGCCACGGCACAAGAAGCACGGCGGCGGCGACAAACACCATCACGGCCGCGCCCGGTAGATAGTTAGGGTTGCGATTGTCCATTATGCGGCAAAGTTACTCAACTTCTCGCAATCGGCAAAATATATTTTCGGCCAATCGGAAATTTCAGCAAGCAATGACGCCTTCCGCGCAACGGCGCCCGATGTATGCAACCGGTGTGCAGCGGATGTGCAACCGTTGTGCAGCGGGTGTGCAACGGCTGTGCAGCGGAAATCGGCCTCTCACAGCCTTGTGGGCGCGATTTTCGGGGTGAGCGAAAATCGGGTGTGCAACGGGTGTGCGGCCATTGTGCGGCGGCTGTGCGGCGGCCGTGTTTTCAGTGCGCTTGCCACTTATATATAATAAGAAAAAGATAAAAGAAATAGAACCCCCTACCCTCTCTGACGAGAGGGATTCCCCCGCCGCCGCCACCTTTGGGGTGAAAAAATTTTTTGTCTTGATTTTTTTGCCAAGGCTCTTGACAGGTAAAGTGCTGTGCGAAAGTGAGTTTTCAAAACCAGGGGGCCGCTCGCCGCGTTAATGTAAGTTAAAAACAGCCTTTTTGGGCCTATTTTTTCCCAATGGGAAAAAATCGGGGATAATCGGCCCGGGGCGGTCGTAACTTTGCATCATAATTCAACGCCGCATGAAAACTTTCGCCAAAATTTACCACGACATCGCCCGCCGCAGCTGGTACACCAACAACGGTGCCGTCCGCGTATACCTCCACCTGGCCCTCAACGCCTCGCTCGCCCCCGCCAAGGTGCGCGGCGTCGACATCCCCGCCGGCTCCGTCGTGGCCTCGCTCCGCGACATCGCCCAGGCCCTCAAATTGCCCTACAACACCGTCCGCGCAGCCCTGACCGTCCTTCGCCGCGCCGGCGACATAACCCTCAAAGGCCTATACCACTGCTCCGTAATCACCCTCACCGACCCCGACGACCAACCCGCGCCGCAAGAGCCCGAAATTCAAAATTCAAAATCCAACATTCAAAATCCCCCCGCCCCCGCGCCCCAACAGCCCGAAATTCAAAATTCAAAATCCAACATTCAAAATTCAAAATCCAACATTCAACATTCAAAATCCAACATTCAAAATTCAAAATCCAACATTCAAAATTCCCCCGACATCCGCCGCCTCGTCGACCTCTGGAACGACACCTGCCCCGCCCTCACCCCCGTGAAAGTCTGCACCTCGGCACGCCGCTCAAAAATCGCCGAACGACTCCGACACTTCGGCGACCCCGACAAAGCCCTCGCAACCTTCGCCGACGTCTTCGCCCGGTGCCGCAGCTCCGCCTTCCTCAACGGCCGCAATGCCCGACACTGGAAGGTGACCTTCGACTGGCTCATGGCCGACGACACCAACTGGGTGAAAGTATGGGAAGGCCGCTACGACGACCCCGCACCCGAAATCAAAACCACTTCATCAACCCTTAACGACACACAACGAAATGAAACCCATCTTCCCGCACCAACCCAAACTGCGAACCGCAACCTCGCCCTCTGCCATCCCCAACACGAACGCGACATCGCCCTCTACCCCGCTCAACCCTCAGCCTGCCACATCGCCGGAGCCTACGGCCTGCCCGCAAGCCGCCGCGAAATCGAACAGGCAAAATCAAACCGCGCCGCAGCCGAGCTCATCGCCGAGTGTCTCTCCGACCCCTTCGCAGCCGACCGTCGCGGCCCCCGCCGTTGACCGCGACGCCATATACCTCCGCCGCCTCTACGGCCGCGACGGACGCGGCCTATTCGAAGCCTACTCGCCCGACGGCCAGGCCCATATGGCCCTCGAGCCCCACGACGCACACTTCGGCCCCGCACCCGCCCTCGGCCTGGTGTCGAGAATCTTCGGCAAGAACACCTCCGTGGCTTGGATCACCTTCCACCTCAACGACATATGCGAGGCCACGGCCGTGCGCGAGAAACTCAACCGCCGCCAGTACTACGACATCGCCATCATGCTCGTGACCCGCTGCGGAAGCTACCGCCTGAGCGAGCTCATGCTCCTTTTCTTCAACATCAAGACGGGCCGCTACGGTCGCTTCTACGGCACCATCGACCCCGCCATAATCAACGACGCCGTCGAGCAGTTCGAGGCCGAACGGATCCGCGCCTACGAAGCCGAGGAACACCGCCGCGAAGAGCTCCGCCGCCGTGCCCACGACGAAGAGCTCCGCCTGGCACGCGAGGAATACCGCCGCCTCATCCCCGGCGCCGACACCCCCGACCAGCCCCTCGACTTCACCACCTACAATATGCTCGCCCTGGGCCGCCTCTCGCCCGAACGCCTCGCCGCCTTCCTCGCCGACGTCGCCTCCGGCACCATCCGCATTCCCACCGACTTCTTCGCCATCGCCCGCCTCCGCCAAACCCTCCACCCCACCGCCTGACAAAGTCAGAGGTCAGAGGTATAAGCTTATATTGAGGCAGAAGTCAGAGCTATGAGTGACAAGGTGGTGGGTGAGGTCAGAAGTCAGAGTTTTGAGTGACAAGGTTGTATGGATGCGATTCAATGCTGTTTACTTTAACGGCACGGCCGTTGGCCGTGCAAAAAGCCGCATGGCGGCGACAATTTTGTAGGCACGGGCGTAAGCCCGTGTAAATCAACAACAAAGCGAGCAAGCCGCGTCAGCGGCGACATTTTTATACGGCCGGGTGTCACCCCGCTCGTGTTTTTCGGGAACAGCAACGATTTTCCTGCGGTCAGACTTCCTGTAAAATATATTTTTCGTCGAAATCGATTTCGTATCTCTCCATAAAGCGGCAAA
>CABRZA010000114.1 GCA_902475285.1 uncultured Porphyromonadaceae bacterium | reverse complement strand
ATGTTTTGTATAGATCAACGAGCATTATTTCGGCTGGTAAACCGGGAGTAAAGAGGTATTTATGTTTCCAACCGTCGGGCCCGGCAGCTACGAGGTTTTCCTCCCCGATTGACGACCAAATGCTGGCGGCTTTGTCCCAGTTGCCGTTGAGGGCAGCAATGACGCCGCGCAGCCGTTGGGCGGTGATGTTGTTTTCGTCGACAGATTTAAGTTGTTCGGTCAGAACATTGATGTCGATCGGGCGGTAGTCGGGCCACTGTTTGTTGAATCGGTCGCGTTCGTGTTCGTTCAACGACTTCACTCCGAGATCGTAGCAAATGCGTTGCTCGATGTAGGACAAATCGTTGCCGGCCTTTTGGTAGTACTTTTCAGCAAGGTTCAGGTCGCCGACCCAGAGGTAAGCAATGGCGGAGCCCATGGCTGCCAATTGGCTCTCGTCGGGAGTGAGGTCGGGTTTGTTTGCCAGTTTGAAAGAAAGCAGCAAGAGGTCGTATACGTTGAAGGAAGCATAGGCGTACTGGACAGCGGGTACCATGGCCTCGGGAGATCCGGCCAAAGCCGCTTTATTGTAGTATTTTGCTGCGAAATAGTAATCACCATTAGCGGCGCGTTCATTTGCCAGACGGAGCATTAGTTTGACATTTCCGGCGTCGGCACCGGCCTTCAACCATGCGTCGGCTTTTTCTGGGTTTTTCTCTATGCCGTCCCAGCTGTCGTAGCATGCTACAAGGCCTTCGTAGGCGTCGAGGTTGCCGGCTTTGGTGGCTTTTTCGTACCACTCCTTGGCCTTCTTGGGATCTTTCTTCGCGCCTTCGGTGCCGTTGAAGAAGCAGTTGCCGAGCTCGACCATGGCGGCTGCGTCGCCGCTCTTGGCTTTCTTTTCGAGCTCTTTGAAATTTTGGGCGAAAGCGGGCATGGCCGCAATGGCCAGGGCGCAGAGCGCTGTGAGTATCTTTTTCATATCATTCGAGGGCTGAGAGTGTTTCTTTTTGGAGCGCGAGCATTTCTTGCTGGCGCTTGCACACGGTGTAGAAATCGTCGAGAGTTGCGAAGGAAGAGGGGATGACGATGCGCTTGGCTTCTTTTTCGTAGTTCTTCACAATCTTTCCGCGGCGCTTGTCTTTCTTGAATTCGAGAATACGGGCGTTGTTGGCGCTGATGGAGTCGTTTGTGTCGGCTACGCTATGCCCTTCTTTGAGCGAGGAAGTGACCAGGGCGTTGTCGAGGTGCCACTTTTCGTCGAATGCCAGGCGCGTGGCATATTCCTTGCCGTCGGCGATGAAGAATACTTTGCCCGTTCGGTCGACGGGGCTGATGCTGCCCACGTAATAGCCGGCGTTGCGGCTGAGGGGCGCGGGCGCTCCGGCGATTGCGGAGGGAGTGTTGCGGACGAAGAAATCATATTGTTTCTTCACGCCGTACTCGCGGGTGTCGGCATATGTGCCGATGAGGGTGGAGAGATTGTCGTAGCAGTACGACAGAATGTATTCGGGGCCGGTTTTTTTGTCGAGAACCCAGTAGTAGTGACCCACGCGGTTGTCTTTCTTCTGGTCGACCATAATCTCATTTTTTGTGATATGGAGGGCAGGGAAGTAGAGGGTGGTGTTGGTGACGTACTCTTCGAGGGTCTGACGCGCCGACTCCTTGGCATTGAGGACGTATTCGTTGTGGGGGAAGTCCTGGCGGTGCTTGCCTTCTTCGATGCGGCGGTCGGAGGCGGTGATTTCCATGTTGGCGAAGGAGCGGTCGTGGTCGATGCCGCCGCCGATGTTGAATGCGGGCTTGCCGGTGCGCTCGATTACGATCTGTCCGTCGTCGACTTTCCATTTCACGGTCTGGGTGGCTGTGGCGTCGATGTAGAACCAGTAACCGCCCGAGAGGTTGCGGTGCACTTTCTTGACACGTCCGCTTTTGTAGCGTTCGGCGTAGGAGCCCCCGAATTCCTGGGGTGCCTGGTGCATCGTGCGGGGGAGGTGGTAAACTATTTTGCCCGTGCCTCCGGCATTGAATGTGATGTCGAGCTGGTTGAATACCGAGTAGTCGTGGAGGTAGTATGTGCCGACGGGCTTGGCTACGGTGAGTTTCTTCCACTGCTCGTCGGTGTACTGAATGACACGCTCCGATGTTCCGTCGGGCTGTACGAGGGTGCCATAGACGGGATATGCGGCGGAGTAGGGGTGCTCTGCGGGCTTGCCGGATGCAAGGTCGGAGAGTTTTTGGAAGCCCGAGGTGTAGAGGCCGTAGTACCGGGCACCGGAGGGGAGTTCGGAGATTACATAGTAAACGTAGGGGCGGTCGAAGTCTTCGTAGTCCCACTTCTTGCCGTTTATAGTTTTGGTGACACGGCGATAGCCTTTGCCGCTCTCGTAGGGGACGTGGCCGTCGACAAGGCATGTATAGTAGCGGAGTGTGCCCATTCCGTCGGGGAGTGTTCCGAGGTCGCGTGATTCGATGAGGGCCGGGTCGACGAAATCTTCGGGGTCGGGCATCATCATGCCGTCGAGTGGTGCGAAATGCTGCGCGGAAGCCGTGAGCGTGGCAGCTGTGAGTGCCACGCCGGCAAGTGTCTTGCAGAGAATGTTCATGTATGGGTGGGTTTGTGTTGGTTCATGCCCGGGTGCGGTGCCCTGAGGCACGATTAATTATGATTTTGTTGCGCAAATATACACAAACCATTTTAAAGTTAATTAACTACCCCCCCCTAATTTTAATTATGTTTAACATTATAGTAGGCGATGAGATGATGTTCATGCAGTATTCAGCCGGGCGTTTCTTAGACATAAGGACATAATAACATAAAGAATACGACATATTGCAAAAAAAAGCCCGGCCTTTTGGGGTCGGGCTTGTGTGTGGTCGGGGTGTTGTTATTCGGCTTTGCCTGCGCTGCCGAGCACGTTGACGATTTTGTGGCGATAGAGTTTCTCCATGTTGTCGCGTGCGGGGCCGAGGTACTTGCGGGGGTCGAATTCACCGGGCTTCTCGGCGAAGACGCGGCGGATGGCGGCTGTCATGGCAAGACGGCTGTCGGAGTCGATGTTGATCTTGCATACGGCGCTCTTGGCGGCCTTGCGGAGCTGCTCTTCGGGGATACCGATGGCGTCGGGGAGTTTGCCGCCGAACATGTTGATTGTGTCGACTTCGTCCTGGGGTACGGAGGAGCTGCCGTGGAGCACGATGGGGAAGCCGGGGAGCTTGGCCATAACGGCGTCGAGTACATCGAAAGCCAGGGGCGGGGGCACGAGCTTGCCTTCGGCGTTGCGGGTGCACTGCTCGGGGGTGAACTTGTATGCGCCGTGCGATGTGCCGATGGAGATGGCGAGGGAGTCGCAGCCGGTGCGGTTGGCGAAGTCGATGACTTCTTCGGGGTCGGTGTAGGTGTGGTGGTCGGCGGAAACTTCGTCTTCAACGCCGGCGAGGACGCCGAGCTCACCTTCGACGGTTACGTCGAACTGGTGTGCGTAGTCGCATACTTTCTTAGTGAGGGCCACGTTCTCCTCATAGGGGAGGTGGGAGCCGTCGATCATCACCGACGAGAAGCCGCAGTCGATGCAGCTCTTGCAGAGCTCGAAGCTGTCGCCATGGTCGAGGTGGAGGACGATCTGGGGATGCTCCCAGCCGAGCTCTTTGGCGTATTCAACGGCACCCTGGGCCATGTAGCGGAGAAGGGTTGCGTTGGCATAGTTGCGAGCGCCTTTGGAAACCTGGAGGATAACCGGGCTCTTCTCGGCGGCGGCAGCCTTGATGATGGCCTGGAGCTGCTCCATGTTGTTGAAGTTGAAAGCGGGGATTGCGTAACCGCCTTCGATGGCCTTGGCGAACATCTCGCGGGTGTTGACAAGACCGAGTTCTTTGTAACTTACCATTATAAGGAGTATTTATTGGAATGTTAACAGAATATATCCTGAATCAGGGCCCATGCTCGAGCGCTTGTCGGGAGCTTTAACGACAGGGCTTTTTCGGGTGCAAAGGTAGCTGTTTTTTTTCAATCTGCGAAACGTTGATTTTGTTTTTTCGATAAATTAAGCTAAATTTGCTGCCGTAATTGTCTGTTCCATTATGGCAAAAAACGAATTTGCATCGAAGATAGGTCTTGTGGCCGCGACGGTCGGGTCGGCCGTCGGGCTGGGCAATGTATGGCGTTTTCCGGCCGAGACGCAGAGCAACGGCGGCTCGGCCTTCCTGCTGCTCTATGTGGGGTGTGTGCTTCTGCTGGGCATCCCGGTGATGCTTGCTGAGTTCTCGCTGGGGCGCGGCGGCAAGTCGGACGCCATAGGCTCGTTCATGAATCTCTCGCCGGGCAAGAAGTGGTGGACAGTGGGCGCGCTGGCCGTACTCACTTCCTATCTCATCCTGTGCTACTACATGGTTGTGGCCGGCTGGACGTTGGAATACCTCGTGGAGAGCGTGTGCGGCGGTCTTTACGACGGCATAGCGCAGACGCCCGAGGCGGGATATTCGGCTTTCTTCGGCGAGCGCATGGGCGAGTATATCAATTCCGACGGCCGCCCGCTGCTCTACACGGCCCTGCTGCTGATAATCAATGCGGGCGTGCTGCTGGGCGGCGTGCAGGGAGGCATAGAGAGGCTGTCGAACATTATGATGCCTCTTCTCTTTGTGATACTCGCGATAATGTGCGGCGTGAGCCTGAGTCTGCCCAACGCATCGGAAGGCGTGAGCTTCTTTCTGAAACCCGACTTTTCGAAAATCGACGCCTCGACGGTGGTCAACGCCCTGGGGCAGGCCTTCTTCAGTCTCAGCCTTGGCATGGGCGTGCTGATAACGTATTCGTCGTATTACCCGGCCGACACGCGCCTGGGGCGCACGGCCGGGTCGGTGGCCTTCGCATCGCTGCTTGTGGCGGTGATGATGGGTCTGATAATATTCCCGGCGGTGAAGAGCTTCGGCCTCGAGGGCGAGAATCTTCGCGGCGCCACACTTGTGTTCGTCACCCTGCCTGAGATTTTTGCTCGTCTGCCGCTGTCGGCGCTGTGGTCGACGCTTTTCTTCACGTTGCTTTTCGTGGCGGCGCTGACGTCGTCGGTGTCGATAGCGGAGGTGACGGTTGCCACGCTGGCCGACCGCTTCAAAATGCGGCGCCGCACGGCGGTGATAGTCACTATGTTGCCGTTGGTGGCGCTGAGCTCGCTTTGTGCCCTGTCGTTCGGCTCGCTTGCCGGCTTCAAGATAGCGGGCATGACGATCTTCGACCTGCTCGACAACACGACGACCAATGTCCTTCTGCCCTTGGTATCGCTGGGAGTGTGCGTATATATGGGCTGGTTCAGCCCCAAGACTCTGCTTGCCGCCGAGCTGACCAACGGCGGAAAGCACCGCTCGCGCACGGCCACTGCTGCGGCATTCATCATCCGCTACGTAGCTCCGCTGCTGATAGCGCTCATCATAGTAAACAACTATCTCTGAGGACGTGAAAGATTCGACACGCGACAAACTCGGCACGGCTGCCGGCGTGGCGCTCCTGATGTCTTTTATTCTTGGCGCGGGGTGGCTCATGTCGCGGCCCGCACCGGAGACCGCCGGTGTGACGCTGCCGCCGGCTGCCGACACTACGGTAGTTTCGACCGACAGTGTCGGCCCGCGGGATATTGCCACGAAGCCCCGCAAGTCGCGGCGCGAGGCGGAGCCTAAGCAGGCACCTCGCGACATCCACAATATCCCGATACCGCAGCACAAGCCTTCGAAAAAATAGTCAGACATAGAACCACAAAAACATAAGGGACAGAAGTTACTGTCCCTTATGTTTTTATGCTCTTATGTCAAAAAACTATAGGAAGCTTTATCGGAAGCGGGGGATGTCGGCCCAGCCGGCTTCGTCGCCGTCCCACACTTTGCCGCAGTTGGGGCATTTGGGCACGGGACAGTGAGCGTCGTTGTAGGTGGCTCCGGTCTGGGGTTTGCCGCAGCGGCGGCAGATTGGTATTTTGCCGTAAGGGAGGAAGCGCTGGCAGCTGCGGCACCCTACCATCTTGAATTCGGAGAAGTCGACCATGACATAGGTGTCGGAACTGCCGCATATAATACATTCGCGGCTGGAAAAGAGTCGGGAAAAGAAGCCCATGGTATAGATTTTTTATTTATGTGTCGAGGCGTATTGGCGGAGGTAGCCTGACATTTCTGCGGAGAGCGCCTTGGCGGCCTTGGCGGCGGCTTCGGCGTAGTCGGCGCCCGACGAGGCGTAGATGATGCCTCGCGAGCTGTTGACGAGCAGGCCGCATTCGTCGATCAAGCCGTGACGCGATACTTCGGCGAGGCTTCCGCCCTGCGCTCCCACGCCGGGTACGAGGAGGAAATGGCGGGGCGCGATGGCGCGGATGGCGTCGAGGTGTTCGGCCTGCGTGGCACCGACCACATACATCATGTTGACCGGCGAACCCCAGTGGCGCGAGCGGCGCACGACGCGCTCGTAGAGGGCGACGCCCTTTGAGTCGGCGACGGTTTCGAAGTCGGTGGCCGAGGCGTTCGACGTAAGCGCGAGCACTATGCTCCAGCGGTCGGGGTAGGCCAGGAAGGGTTTCACGGAGTCCTCGCCCATGTATGGGTTGAGGGTGACGGCGTCGAAGTCGAGGGTCTCGAAGAATGTGCGTGCGTAGAGGGCGGCCGTGTTGCCTATGTCGCCGCGCTTGGCGTCGGCGATGATGAATTTCTCGGGATGGGCGGTGCGGATGTGTCGGGCCACATTTTCGAGTGCCCGCCAGCCGTCGGCGCCGAGGCTTTCGAAGAAGGCCGTGTTGGGCTTGTAGGCCACGCAGAAGGGTGCGGTGGCGTCGACGATGTCGATGCAGAAGCGCTCCACGCGCTCGGCGTCGGTACCCTCGATGCAGGAGGGGATTTTTTTGATGTCGGGGTCGAGGCCCACGCAGAGAAAGCTTTCTTTCTCGAAAATCTGTTCTACAAGGTCAGTGCGTTTCATCAGAGTTCGGCTGCTTTGAGTTTTTCGGCGTTCTCGGCGATGGTGAGCTGGTCGATTACGTCCTGGATGTCGCCGTCGACGAATGCCTGAAGGTTATAAATGGTGTAGTTTATGCGGTGGTCGGTAATTCGGCCCTGGGGATAGTTGTAGGTTCGGATTTTTGCCGAGCGGTCGCCGGTGCTCACCAGGGTGCGGCGGCGCGATGCAATGTCGTCGACGTATTTCTGGTGCTCCTTGTCGTAGATGAATGTGCGCAGGCGGCTCAGGGCGCGCTCCTTGTTCTTGGGTTGGTCGCGGGTCTCGGTACACTCTATGAGTATTTCCTCGGTCTCGCCCGTGTTGGGGTTGCGCCAGTTGTAGCGCAGGCGCACGCCCGACTCCACTTTGTTGACGTTCTGGCCGCCGGCACCGCCCGAGCGGAAGGTGTCCCACTTTATCTCGCCTTCGTTGATTTCCACGTCGAAGGCCTCGGCCTCGGGGAGTACGGCCACGGTGGCGGCCGAAGTGTGGACTCGGCCCTGGGTCTCGGTGGCGGGCACGCGCTGCACGCGGTGCACGCCGCTCTCGTATTTGAGCACGCCGTAGACGCCGTCGCCGGTCACGGAGAGAACCACTTCCTTATAGCCGCCGGCGGCGCCTTCGCTGGCCGAGGTTATGGCCACGTTCCAGCCGCGGCTCTCGCAATATTTGATGTACATCTTGCAGAGGTCGCCGGCGAAGATGGCGGCTTCGTCGCCGCCGGTGCCTCCGCGGATTTCGATGATGGCGTTCTTGGAGTCCTCGGGATCGGCGGGTATGAGCTGGAGTTTAATCTCCTCTTCGAGGTCGGGGAGGGCAGCGGTTGCGGTGTCGAGTTGCTCGCGGGCCATCTGGCGCATCTCGGGGTCGTTTTCAGAATCGAGAATCTGCCGCGCCTCGGTGATGTTTTCGGTGAGCGAGCGGTAGCGGCGCGTGAGGGCCACGAGGCGCTCGAGGTCCTTATATTCCTTCGACAGGCGCACGTAGCGCTTCATGTCGGCGATGACAGCGGGGTCGGTGATGAGCGTCGCGACTTCTTCGAAGCGGCCTTCAAAGCCTTCGAGACGCTCCAACAGGGGATACTCAGCCATATTGATAATTTTCCGCGAAGTTACGCAAAAAAATCCAATTATGGGCAAAGAACATGGAGTCGATACTTTCCGGTTTGTTTGATAATTCTTTTTGTGTGTAAACATTCGCGTATGAACGACACGAAAACCGTGTAAAGCCGTGTACACGTGTGCCGTCCATAGGGCGATATAATGCGGTTGTTGTCTG
>CABRZA010000113.1 GCA_902475285.1 uncultured Porphyromonadaceae bacterium | reverse complement strand
ATACAGGGCAAGGTATTGATTATATGTGTATTCGGGAAAGCGGACGGATTGAAAAGCGAATGGTGTGGATAGAGGGGCAATCGGCGTTTTTGGCGCAAAATTTGGGAGATTCTTCTTTTCAAAGGCACTTTTACGGAGTATTTTCGTACCTTTGCGAAAAAATTTAAGCATAATGAAAATAGGGAATGTCGATTTGGGCTCCAAGCCTGTGATGCTCGCGCCGATGGAGGACGTTACCGACGCGTCGTTCCGCCTAATATGCAAGGAGCAGGGCGCCGATATGACATATACCGAATTTGTGAGCGCCGACGCCCTGGTTCGCAACATCGCAGCCACCACTCGCAAGCTGCACATAGCCGAAGGCGAGCGCCCGACGGCCATACAGATTTACGGCCGCGACGTCGACGCCATGGTCGAGGCGGCCCGCATCGTCGAGGCCGCCGGGCCCGACATCATCGACATCAACTTCGGCTGCCCCGTGAAGAAGGTAGCGGGCAAGGGCGCGGGCGCGGGCATGCTCCGCGATCCCGAGAAGATGCTCTCCATCACGCGCGCGGTGGTCGACGCGGTGAAACTCCCCGTGACGGTGAAGACGCGTCTGGGGTGGGACTGCGAGAACAAAATCATCGTCGACCTTGCCGAACGGCTGCAGGACTGCGGCATACATGCGCTTACGGTGCACGGGCGCACGCGCTCGCAGATGTACACCGGGCAGGCCGACTGGGGCGAAATAGCCCGCGTGAAAGAGAACCCACGGCTGCATATCCCCGTGATAGGCAACGGCGACATCACCACGCCTCAGGCCGTTGTCGAGGCCTTCGAGCGCTACGGCGTTGACGGCGTGATGGTGGGCCGCGCATCGATAGGCGCGCCGTGGATATTCCGCTCCATGACAACGTACCTCCGCACGGGGCAGGAGGCGCAAATCAGCGACAGCGAGAAGTTCGCCCTGCTGCGGCGCCAGATACGCGAGAGCGTGGAGCGCATCGACGAGTACCGGGGCATACTCCACATACGCCGCCACCTGGCGGCGTCGCCGCTCTTCAAGAGCATACCCTCTTTCCGGCCGGTGCGTATAGAGATGCTGCGCGCCGACACCCTCGCGGCTCTCAATGCCGTGCTCGACCGCATAGAGCACGAAATACTCCCCCAACTAAACAGAAGCAACAGCTAACATACGGCATATGAAGCAATTCATCACAATACTATTTCTCCTCGCCACAGTCGTGAGCCTCAGGGCCGACGAAACCGACCGCGCCGTATACCGCCTCAACGTGCAGCCCTTCGTAGAACTGACGGTGGTCGACGGAGTGGCCGTGGACTACCGCCAGAGCACCGACTCGATAGGCTGGGCAGTATTTGAATGTGAGCCCGAGATGGCGTCACAGATTATGTTCAGCAACAACGCCGAGCGGCTCACGATACGCACGGCGGCCGACGAAGTTCCCATCGTGGGGGTGCCCCGCGTTATCGTCTACTCCGCCGGTCTGCGCAAGGTTGAGAACAGCGGCGACTCGCTGCTGCGCGTCTTCGCCACACCGCACGTCCATGCCGACGAGTTCAAAGCCAAGCAGATAGGCAACGGCAGCATCGAAATCCACGGCATCAACACCACATATTTCGACGCCGGCGTGACGGCCGGGCGCGGCACAATCACCGCCGAGGGCATGGCCTCGAAGGCGCGGCTGAGCAACGTGGGCACGGGTTCGATCGACGCCCGCGACCTTTTGGCCGAAAACATAAACTGCTTCGTGTTCAGCACCGGCAGCATCGACTGCTCTCCCTCGGGGCGGCTGCGCATCTACGGCGCCGGCTCGGGCAAGGTGTTCTACCACGTCGTCCCCGACAAAATCACCAACCGCGGCATAGGCGTCAAGGCGCACAGCGCCGTGGAGAAAGCCGACGAAACCTCCTCCGACAAGTGATGTGAAAGCAGGCAGCACCCTCAAAAGCCGCACAGCCAACTCGCTGAAATGGAATCTGGTGGACCGCGTGGCCACCCAGGTGCTCTATGCCGTGACGGGCATCGTGCTCGCCCGCGAGCTCAGCCAGGAGGACTTCGGCCTTGTGGGCGCGCTGCTGGTGTTCCAGGCTTTCGCGTCGCTGCTGGTCGACTCGGGCTTCTCCTACGCGCTCATCCAGCGCAAACGCCCCACGCGGCTCGATTATTCGACCGTCCTGTGGTTCAACATCTTCGTGGCCGTGACGGCGTATGCCCTGCTCTATGTGTCGGCGCCGCTCATCGCGGGGCTTTTCCAGCACGACATGCGCCTGGTGCCCCTGTCGCGCGTGCTGTTTCTCGCCCTGATTCTCAACGCATCGGCCATAGTGCAGACCAACCGCCTGATGAAGGCCATGGACGTGCGCATGGTGGCACTCTCCAACTCCCTGGGCCTAATCCTGGGCGGGATTGCCGGCATAGCGCTGGCCGTGGGCGGCTACGGGGCGTGGGCCATAGTGTGGCAGACGGTGACGATAGCCGCCGTGAAGAGCCTCGTGCTGTGGACAACGTCGCGCTGGCGCCCGTTGCGACGCTTTTCGGTGGCCTCGCTGAAAGGATATTTCGGAATAGGGTCGAAGATGATGGCCACGTCGTTTCTCAACACGCTTTTCGTTAACATCTACTCGTTCTTCATCGGCAACCGTGTGGGTCTTGCCCCGCTGGGCTATTACACTCAGGCCGACAAATGGAGCAAGATGGGCATAAGCTCGCTGAGCCAGGTGCTCACCTCGTCGTTTCTACCCACGCTTTCGGCCGTGCAGGACGACCCGGAGCGTTTCCGCCAGGCCGTGGCGAAGATGAACCGTTTCACCTCGTATCTTCTCTTCCCCTGTATGCTGGGGTTGATGTGCATGGCAAAACCCCTCTTCCACACCCTTTTCGGCGAGAAGTGGGACGCTTCGATATTTCTTTTTCAGATTCTTCTGCTGCGGGGAGTGTTCACCGTTTTCACGTCGCTCTACTCCAACTATCTTCTTGCCCTGGGGCACGGAGGCGCCATTGTGCGCCTCGAAATAGTGCGCGACGCCGTGGCCGTCATAGCCCTGGCCATAACCTTCCCCTTCATGTCGCTCACCACGCCCGACGACCCGGTGTACGGCATCATGATAATGCTCCTGGGGCAGCTGGTGGCGTCGGCGGTGGCGTGGGGCGTGTCGCTCGCGGCAGTCCTGCGCCGCATGCACGCGAGCCTGTGGAGCTTCATTACCGACATGCTGCCCTATGTGGCGCAGACGCTGCTCATTATCCCACTGATGCTGCTTGGTGCCTCGCTCGTGGAGCCGGCGTGGGCGAAGCTCGCAGTGATGATTGCCGTGGCACTGCCGCTCTACCTCGCCTCGAATGCCTTCTTCAACTCGCGCATACAGCGCGACGTAATCAACTATCTCCGCTGATTACTCCTCCACGGGAGCCACGGCGGCGAGGCGCTGCCATATGTCGGCGAGGATGTCGACAGCCATATAGGGCGTGATAGGGTGGCCGTCGAAAACCGGCTTACGCCCGGCCTCGGCAAGGTCGGCGCCGACAGCGTCGGCCATCATGCCGAACTGCGGCTCGGAGGCAAGCCCGTAGGCATCGACGCACGCGAGCACCATACCCTGACACATATCGGTGACGACCTCGAAATGACCGTCGGCGTCGCCGAGGGCCTGCGAGGCCAAAGCGGAGTAGACGCCGAGGTCGAGCCATGTGTGGACATAAACTTTGGCACAGCCTTCGGGGTTTATGCGCAGGATAAAAAGCATCTGCAAGGCCATGACGCCGGTACGGAGCGCCTCGACGGGCATGTTGTTGGCGCAGAGCGACACGGTGTGGAGGCGTGCTATCATGAGCAGCATCTCGGCGGCTTCGGCCGTGGGGTGAGCGCGGAGATATTCGGCCGCCTCGGCGAGGCCTTCGCCGCTGTAGCGCAGGACAAACTGCGTGTCGTCCTCGCGGCCGTCCATGCCGGCGATGAAGGCCTCGAAATTATGGCGCGGGCTTTTTGCGGCGTCCATCATTCCACCTGCTTGAGATTGTGGCCCATGCGTTCCTTCTTGGTGTGCATGTAGCGGATGTTGTAGGGGTTGGGGGCCACCTCGATTGGCACGTTCTCGACCACGGTGAGGCCGTAGCCCTCGAGGCCTATGCGCTTCACGGGGTTGTTGGTCATAAGGCGCATCTGGCGTATGCCGAGCATGTTGAGAATCTGTGCGCCCACGCCGTAGTCGCGCTCGTCGGCGTCGTGGCCCAGGTGGATGTTGGCCTCAACGGTGTCGAGGCCCTCCTCCTGGAGCTTGTAGGCCTTGATTTTGTCCATGAGGCCTATGCCGCGGCCTTCCTGATTGAGGTATACGAGAGCGCCTCGACCCTCGGCCTCGATCATCTCCATGGCCTTGTGGAGCTGTTCGCCGCAGTCGCAGCGGCGCGAGGCGAAGATGTCGCCGGTGGCGCACGACGAATGGACGCGCACAAGCACGGGCTCGCCGTCGGTCACGTCGCCCTTGATGAGGGCTATGTGCTCGAGGCCGTTGCTCTTCTGGCGGAAGGGGATGAGGCGGAAGTGGCCGTAGGCCGTGGGCATGTCGACTTCCACGCCCTTCTCCACAAGCTGCTCGGAAGCAAGGCGATAGGTAATGAGGTCGCGTATCGATATGAGTTTCATGCCCCACTCGGCGGCCTTGCGGCGCAGCTCGGGCAGACGCGCCATTGTGCCGTCGTCGCTCATTATCTCCATGAGTGCCGCAGCGGGTTGCAGTCCGGCGAGGCGCGCGAGGTCGACGGCGGCCTCGGTGTGGCCGCTGCGGCGAAGCACGCCCTGGTCCTGGGCGTAGAGGGGATTGATGTGGCCGGGGCGGCCGAAGGTTTCGGGTGTCGACGAGGGGTCGGCAAGGGCGCGGATGGTGGCGCAGCGGTCTTCGGCGCTCACGCCCGTGGTGCAGCCCTCGAGCTTGTCGACGGTGACGGTGAAGGGCGTGCCGAGCATCGACGTGTTCTGCTCCACCTGGTGCGGGAGCTCAAGCTCGCGGCAGCGCGACAGCGTGATGGGCGCACAGAGCACGCCGCGGGCGTTTTTGAGCATGAAATTGACCTGCTCGGGGGTGATGGTCTCGGCGGCGACGATGATGTCGCCTTCGTTCTCGCGATCTTCATCGTCGACCACTATCACCATTTTGCCATGGCGGAAATCGTCGATGGCGTCTTCTATACTGTCGAGGATTACGGGCTTGGTGTCCATATGTCAGTGTGGTTTATAGAGGATTCTTCACCGTCGCAACCTGTCGATTAGCGATTCCGTGGTGGTGGCCACGCCGCCGATGTTGCGTATGGTGGGGGTGAAGGGATATTGGTTCAAAAGATTTATCACATATATGTCGGGGCTGTTCGACAGAAAGTCGACCAACACGCCCAGGGGCTGTCGCAGCTGGCGGCAACCGCCCTGCGTGAGCCGCAGCCACAGGCGTTTGGGCGCCGGGAGGTGTTTCAGCGCTTCCTGAGCCGCAGCCACATCGGCGGCAAAGGCCTCGAGCATGGCTAGGGCGCGCTCGGGGTCGACGTCGGTCATGCGCACTTCTTTGAGTGTGAGGCTGCGCTCGTTGCCCTTGCCGCGGAGGCGGCGGAAGAAGTTGGCATAAGCGTCGAGATTGAACACCTGCGAGTCGCCCACGGCCTTGTAGGTGAAGAACACGCCCAGCGGGAGAAGCACCGCCGAACTCAGCCATATACCCTGCCACACCTCGATTTTGCCGTCGCGGGCCATCTTGTAGCCGGCGTTGTCGATTATGAAGTAGACGATGAACAGCAGCACCGAGATAATGAGCGGCGTGCCTATGCCGCCCTTCTTGATGATGGCGCCCAGCGGAGCGCCGATGAAGAAGAATATGATGCAGGCGAAGGATAGGGTGAATTTCTTCTGCATCTCTATGTCGTGGCGGCGCATGAGCTTGGCCTGCTCGGCGAGCGCAAGGCTGCGGTAGAGGTATTCCTGCTTCTGGCGCTTGGCGCGTGCGAGAGCCTGGGTGAGATACGTCTTGCCCTGCGACGGCGTATCGCCGCGCATAAGCGAGTCGACGTCGAGAGGCTCGGCGAGCGCCACGTCGCGCCGGCGCTCCTGCACCACTTCGCCGCCGCGCATCACGCTGCGTGTGGGCCGCAGGCCGAAATAGGTGGCGTTGAGCAGCTCCTGCGCGTAGCCTTCGCCTATGGAGTCGACCTGATGGTTGATGGAGTCGATGGAGTGGCGCAGCTGCGATATGTTCTGGCCTATGTAGAGGGCGCGCACGCCGCCTTCGTCCATGCGGTTGAAGTTGGCGTCGAAGGGGAAATATATTTCCTTGCGCGTGAAATGCTCGCGGCGGAAGGGCAGGTAGCGCTGCGACGAAGAGCCGTCGATGGCATTGTCGCGCATGTTCTCGAACATCTCGCCGCTGTGGAGGTCGAGGAAGAGGCGTGTCTTGTCCTCGGTGAAATTGAAGCGGCCCGAGTCGGCGAGTATCACGCGGTTGTTGTCGATGCCGCGCGTGAGGTCGTAGATTATCATCCCGTAGAGCATGCCCGTGTCGGGATTCTTGCGCTCTACGTAGAGGTTCATGTTGGGTATCTGGTCGTAGAACGTTCCTTCGGGGATTTCCACTTCGGGCGACTTCTGTCGCACGGAGAACATCAGCGTCCACATCTTGGTTTGCGCCACCGGCAGCACGTTGTTCTGGAAGAAGAAAGCGGCGCCGGCGATGATTACCATAAGCCATATCAGGGGCTTCATGATGCGGAAAAGCGATATGCCAGAGGCCTTCATTGCCGTGAGCTCGAACTTTTCGCCAAGATTGCCGAACACCATCAGCGACGCCAGGAGCACCGCCAAGGGGAGCGCCGTGGGCACCATGGTGAGGGCGGCATAGAAAAACAACTCTGCCACCACGCTGAACGCCAAGCCTTTGCCCACGAGGTCGTCGACAAAGCGCCAGAGGAACTGCATGAGCACGATGAACAGACATATAAAAAAAGTCATGGCCAGCAGCGGCAGGAACCTCTGCAGCATATAGCTGTACAAACGTTTGATTATTACCATTCTATCGTGCATATAGCTCTCGCGGGTACCGATACCCCGAAAGCAAGTGCAAAGATAGCAATTTTACGCGGCCCGCGCAAACGGCTGTTCATGCCCCCCAAAAAATCATATCGGGCGTATATTGTAAGAGTACATCAATAAAACAAGCCTCAATGGAATCTGATACATACCTCGCAACCCTTCTGGCGTCGGTGAGCCCCGAGCATGTCGACGCCATCCGCGACGCCGTCACGTCGCCGGGATTGATCAACTTCGACATTCAAGACCTACACGACATCGTAGGCGCCGCGCAGCTCAATGTCTTCGACGCCGATGGCGACAGCATCGCCGACACGCTGAATAAAATCACTCCGCAAATACGGCAAGCCGACCTCGGGAAGATAAATGGATGCGCATTTATTATATATCAGGCGTCTGGCAGCACCAACAGCTTTCCCATGGCCGACATCAGCCACCTCCAAACCATCATCAACGAAATTGCCGGCGACGCACATATTCGCTTCGGTTCGCTTTACGACTCTCGCATCGCCGCCGGGAAAGTCCGCCTGACGATTTTCTTGGCAAGCGAAAAGATTGTGTAAAGATAAGTTAAATAATCAATGGCGATTAAACCCTCCGATATTGCTTCGGTCTAAAAATCAGTAATAAGACAAAACAAGCTTTTCAATACACAGGATGCCCCGACTCGCGAAGAATCGGGGCATTCGCAATATTTGCCTCCTAAGCCTTTTTATGTAAGTATGTGTTCGAAATTATTTATCGTTTTAAATTATAAAGTATGTGGATGAAATTTTGAGTCCGGCCGATGGCGTAATGGGGTTCCATTACAACTGAGGCCGGAATCGAAAGTGCGCCGCAGAATTTATGAGGCGATACCTTAAATAATTTCGAACACATACTTAAAAACATCGGCGCCGCATCCCAGGGCGGGGTGCGGCGCCGGTAGTAGCCCCGTGGGGAATCGAACCCCAATCTAAGGTTTAGGAAACCCTTGTTCTATCCGTTGAACTACAAGGCCGGATTCTTTCTCGGTAAAAAAAGAATGAGAAACGGAAATCCGAAGATTTTACATTTCTCATTCTCCTCTCTCCTCTTGCGGTATGGACGGGACTCGAACCCGCGACCTTCTGCGTGACAGGCAGACGATCTAACCAGCTGATCTACCACACCGTTTGGCGTTTACTTTGCTGAGAGGCATCGCTGTTTCGCTTTTGCGTT
>CABRZA010000112.1 GCA_902475285.1 uncultured Porphyromonadaceae bacterium | reverse complement strand
TGTCGACCGTAGCGGCAATATTATCGCTCTCTTTGAACAGCCTTTTCTTCACCGTCGATTTATTTTCCACGCCGATAATTGCCACTGTTACAGCCGCATTGTATTTGGCGTTGTTGCTCCACTTGAACGATGTGCGGGCAAAGAATATCTCGAGTCCGAGGTCGAAGATGGGCTTCCATAGCATGGCCACCTGCTCGCCCTGGCTGATGGAGTTGGTGGTCACGAAGGCGTATTTGGCCTTCGTGCCCTTTATGTATTTCGCGCCCTTCCAGAACCATGCAGCGATATAATCGACAGTCTTGGCAGCGTCGGTGCCCTCCATGGCTATCTGCATATCTTCCTTTTGGTCGGCATCTTGAAGCTTGCTGCCGAGATAGGGCGGGTTGCCCATGATGTAGACTTCGTCGGTGGGGGTGTGGGGGCAGACGGTGTCCCAGTCCAGCCGGCAGGCGTTGCCGTTCACTATATGGCCCGAGGGCTTGAGGGGAAGGGTGTCGGGCTGAACGCCGAAGGCGTCGTGGAATTTCACGTTCATCTGGTGCTCGGCAAGCCAAAGCGATAGCGTTGCGGTGTCGCAGGCGTATTCGTCGAGCTCTATGCCGTAGAACTGCGTGAGCGATATGGCCGGCACGGGCAGCGAGGCCACGCCGCAGATGTCGCGCATGGCCTGCCATATGCGTATCTCGAGGTCGCGCAGCAGCTTGTAGCTCACAATGAGGAAGTTGCCGCTGCCGCAGGCGGGGTCGAAAAAGCGTATGCCGGCCAGGCGGTCGAGAAGCGCCCGCAGGCGCTGCGTGGCGCGCGAGGAGTTGGCGCCGGCCTCCATCTTGGCGCGGGCCTCGGCGCAGGCGGCGGCATATTCCTCTTCGAGCGAGTCGAGGAAGAGCGGGCATATCACCTTGCGGATGTTGGTCACGGAGGTGTAGTGCATGCCCATGCCCGCACGCTGCTCGGGGGTGACTACGGCCTGAATCATCGAACCGAAGATGTCGGGCGTGATGTCGCGCCAGTTGTAGTCGCCGCAGTTGATTATGAGCGTGCGTGCGCGGCGCGAAAGAACGGGTATCGGGTAGCGCTCCTTGAAGAGGCCGCCGTTAACGTAGGGGAACACTTCATAGAGTTGCGGCAGCGTGCCCAGCACCTCGGGGTCGGAGGTCGACATTGCCAGAAAGGCGCGGTCGATGAACTCGGCCACGTCCGTCCCGTCCTCCTTGGTATGGGTCCGCAGGGTGTTGGTGAAGAGATTCTCCTGCGGGAAGAGGCCTGTGTCCTCGGCAAAGAAACAGAAGAGAAGGCGCGACATGAACACGTTCAGGGAATGGACCGTATGCGGATCGCGGATGTCGTTGTAGCGGCGGATGTCGTCGAAGAGCTTGGCCATAAGCTCGGCCGACTTGACATCGGCCTCGGCCTCGGAGGCGAACTGTATCTTCTCTATGCCGGCGAGGGGTGTGAAGAATTCGAAGTCCTTCCAAAGGAGGGCCACCGAGTTCTCATAATAATCGTTCTCCTTGGGGTCGTAGGCCACAAGGTCGGTGCCGTCGGAGGCTATGTAGAGGCGCGGTGAATGGCGCGCTATCTTGGCATCGTCGCGCATGGCGCCGACGGTGTCGTAGAGCGGACCCGTGCCGGCACTCCCCCGCTCTGCCGGGCGGTAGGCCACAAGGTTCTTCACCACCACGGTCACGCCGTCCTTGGCAAGGTTGCCGGGGCCTTCCTTGGTGCGGCGCACCTGCCCGTCGCCGTAGCCGGCGAAGATGCGCAGAAGGTCGTAGACCAGCTCGAAGGCAGTGGTGCCCCGCTGCCCGAGCTCTTCCAGCGCCTCCGTGGCCTTTACCTGCGAAAATGTGTTTGATTTCTTTGCCAATGTGATGTCGGTTTGGTTTGTTGCAAATTTACGAATTAATTCCCACACTGCAAATATAATACCGCACCTGTGCTTGATTCGCGCACACCGAAGTTAATTAAACACACGGTTTTGTTAATTAATTGTTAAACTATTTTTCCACCCCCAAAATAGTGCCGAGCTTCACGAAGCGAGTTTTGTTCCGGTGATGAGCTTCGGCGAGGCGAGTTTTGTTCGGGCTTGCGAGCTTCAGCGAGCCTGCGACAGAAGAAAGAAAAAGCCCCGGGCGAAATTCCCGGGGCTGTATTTTGGCGCTGATGGGGCGTCAGCGGACGAGTACTTTGGAGGCTTGGCCGTCGACTACCACGATGTAGAGGCCGGCGGGGACGGTGAGGGAGGGGCACTGGCGGCCGTCGAGGGTGTAGACGGAGGCGGTGGTGTAGTCGCCGTCGATTACGATGCGGCCGCGGATGCCGTAGACGTTCACCTTGTCGGTGTCGATGCCGGCCACGGGTACCGACTCAACGCTAGCCACGCGCTTGCTGGCGAAGATGGCGAAGCCGTTGGCGGGAACGCTCACGCTGACTGTGCCGGTGCCGGTGAGGACGGGTTCGAAGCCCTTGGAGGCACGGATGAGCTGCTTGTTGGAGGCGGAGAGGCTCGAGGCGCTGCAGCTCACGGTCACGGCGGCGCCGGTCGAAGCCGGATTGATAAATGCTATCACCTCCTTGTCGCCGGCGGTGAGGCGCATGGTGCGCGGCTTGTCGAACTTCGACGAGAGTTGGTCGGGAGCGAAGGTGGCCGTCTGGGCGAAGAGCTCGGGGTTGCGCATGCGCAGGTTGATGACGGCACCGTAGGTTTCCATAAGGTAGTGGCGGTCGGGGTCGTCGAGCCAGCGCCAGTCCACGAGCTTGGGGCTCGTGTCGTTACCGCCGTTGGCTTCCTTGGTGTTCTGGTCGTTGCCGAGCTCGCCGAACTGCCATACCATCTTCGGGCCGGGGGTGAGGAGCATCTGCACGGCGAGCTGGCCGAGGCGGTCGTAGTATGCGTCGCCGCCGTCCTTCACGCCGGTCACGCCGTAGGCCATCGACTTATAGCCCATGCGCTGCTCGTCGTGGCTCTCGGCGTAGCTCACCGTCGAGCCCCAGGGGCGGCTGTCGCGGCTCGCCAGGAAGCGGAAGAGGTTGTTGTTGCCGTTGTCCCAGCCCATGGTGAACTGGCAGGAGGCGTCGTTGACGTTGGCCCAGTTGAGCTGCCCGTCTTCGCCCATGGCGATTTCTTCGCGCGCCGAGGCGAGGTTCTCGTTGATGTGGATGCCGTTGGGCTTCACCGACTTGATTACGGCGTGGAGGCGCTTCATGCGGTCGACGCGGCTCTGGTTGTAGGCTTCGGTGCCCGAGCTGTAGCTGCCGTTGTCGCCGAGGCCCTTCACGAGGTCGAAGCGGAAGCCGTCGACGTTGTATTTCTCCATCCAGTATTTAATAGCGTCGGTCCACTGCTGCTGCACAAGGGGGTTGTCCTGTTTCCAGTCGTTGAGCACGCTGTAGTCGTGGGGCGCGTTCTTGTTGTAGAAGGGATTCGACTCGATGGGATACATCTGGTACCAGGGATGGAGACCGTCGCTCTGGTTGAACACGATGTCGAGAATCACGGCGATGCCTTCCTTGTGGCAGGCTTCGATGAAGTCCTTGTAGTCGGTGGGCGAACCGTAGGCCTTGTCGGGGGCCATGTAGAAGTTGGTGTTGTAGCCCCACGAGTTGGTGCCGTTGAACTCCATGATGGGCATCAGCTCGATGGCGTTGAAGCCCATGGCCTTGATGTAGGGAATCTTCTCGATTGCTTTTTTGAGTGTGCCCCAGCCCTGCGACATGCCGTCGATGCCGGTGAAGTCGCGGAGAAGGAGCTCGTAGATCACCAGGTTGTCGTGGGCCGGGATGGTGAAGGGCGAGAACTTGTAGTCGTCGAGGTCGCCGCGGTATACGGCCATCATCACGTCGGAGAATTTGTCGTAGGGATACTTCGGGCGTGTGGGCCATACGCTGTTGCGCTCATAGCGGTCGCTGTAGCAGTCGAGCACGAGGTGTGCGTAGGGGTCGGCAACCTTGTATTTGTCGTCGACAACATAGAAGTAGGAGTAATACCGGTCGTTGGCCAGACCGTTGACGGTGGTCCAGAAGTAGCGGTTGCCCTGGTAGTCCTGATACTTCATGAGGTAGTCGGCGGAGAGCTCGTAGTCGTTCCACGAGCCCACGAGCTGGCAGCTCACCTTGCCGGGGGCGGCGAGGCAGAAAGTTACGGAGCCGTCGGCGTTCTTCACGGCACCCATCTTGGGCACGCCGCCGGGATAAGTGGCTGCGGCGCCGCCGGCCGGATAGCTTATCTCCATGCTCTCCTCGTAGGTGTAGTTGTCGTAGACCGAGCGGGCCTTCACGGTGTAGTAGCCCGTTTCCTTGAACTCATACGGAGCCGTGAGGCTGGTGGTGTTCTGCTTGGAGGCAAAGACTTTGTCGTTGACCAGCAGCTCGAGATTGGCGGCTGACGTGGCCTGCACGGTGAAGTTGATGGTGGTTGGAGCGCCGATGATGTTGTCGGGATGGTCGGAGCTGAGCTCGAGGGCGAAGCCGTCGAAGAGAACGTCGACGAAGATGTCGCCGCCGCTCTTAGTCTTGCCCTGCTTGGAGCCGTCGGCGTTGCGGAACACCAGCGCTATCTTCTGCACGTGCTCCGAACGGTCGGTGATGCCGAAATAGGTGCGGATGTCGCCGATGTTGAGGGTGTAGGTGTTGTCGGCGGTCTTGGTGAGGCGGTTCTTGGCCGTGTTGGCTGCCTGGTCGTTGCCGCTTTCGGGCCACGGGGTCACGACATATTTCCAGTCGGCGTTGTCGGTGCTGCGGCTGGTGATGACGCCTATGTGGGCGTAGACATCGGAAGCCGTAGTGAGGTTTTTAAGGCCGTTGTTGCCCAGAGGCGACGCGGCATTGTAGGTGAGGACTATGCCCTGGCTGCTTTCCTGCAAGGGCGACGGCGTGCTGGTGACAATCTGCTGGGCCAGGGCCGGAGCGATGCCGAAGAGCACGAGCGCAATTAGTGCGGTGAAGAATTGTTTCATGTATAGTCAAAAGGGTTAAATAAGTGATTTTGGGGGCAGACGCTGCTGCGGAGGCAAAATTACTCAAAAAAAATCAATATGACAAAACGCTGCGGCGCGAAGCGTCGATTTTAAGCAGCACGAAGAGAAGAATGGTGAATCCCCACAGCGACGAGCCGCCGTAGCTGAAAAACGGCAAAGGTATGCCTATCACGGGGCAGAGGCCTATCACCATTCCCACGTTGATGCAGAAATGGAAGATGAGATACGAGGCCACACAATATGCGTAGACGCGGCCGAAGGTGGTGGGCTGCCGCTCGCCTATCGATATCACCCGGAGGATGAGCACAAGAAAGAGGAGGGTGACCAACAGCGTGCCGGCGAAACCTTCCTCCTCGCCTATGGTGCAGAAAATGAAGTCGGTGTGCTGCTCGGGCACGTATTTGAGTTTGGTTTGCGTGCCGTTGAGGAAGCCCTTGCCGAAGAGTCCGCCCGAACCGATGGCAATCTTCGACTGGTTGACGTTGTAGCCGGCGTCGCGAAGATCCTCCACAATACCCAGGGCAACCTGTATGCGGAGCTTCTGGTGGGCTTTTAGCTGGCCGAAGGCCGCACCTACCGAAAAAAGGAATATCACGGCGAGCACGGCCGACGCCACGGACACATAGAGCTTGGGGCGGCGCAGTTTCACCGCCTCGAACACGATGTATACGCAGGCCACGCCTATGGCGGCGAGGTTGACGGGAAGACCCGGAACGGGCACGGAGCACAGCGAGAGAATGAACTCCACCAGGCCCACGCCGCAGAACCACAGGAGGATGTTGCGCGCCACCTCCAGGCGCCGCGAGTACACTGCCGTCATGCCCACCATTACCGTCATGATGAGGAGGAATACCACAAACTCGCCGGTTGGCATGCCCATCACCATGGTTTCGGTATACTTTATGCCCACCACAAATATCACCACTGCAAAGAGCGCGGCAAAGAGCACCAGGCCGCTCATACCCTCGCGATAGAGCACGAAGAAGAGCGCGCAGAACACCAGCGCCGAGCCGGTTTCGTTTTGGAGGAGGATTAAAACGATAGGGACAACGATGATGCCTATGGCCTTGGCATAGTTGGTGAGCTTTGCATTGAGGTTGAAATGGTAGCCGCTGAACAGCTTTGCGAGGGCCAGCGCGGTGGTGAATTTGGCAAATTCGGCCGGCTGGAGGCTCATGAAGCCGAGGTTTATCCACGAATAGGAGCCTTTGGTATCGGTGGCTATGAAGGGCGTCACCGCCAGCAGCACAAGCATGGCGAAATAGGCCGGATAGGCGTAGGTTTCGTATACGCGCCAGTCGACGAGCAGAATGACAAGGATAAGCCCCACTGCAAGACCGGCCCATCGAAGCTGCTTGCCCGAGAACTCGGCGTAGGCAAACATCGAGGCGTTGTCGAAGTTGTAGCACGCCGCATAGATGCTCACTATGCCGGCGAAGACCATGAAGAAATATATCAGTACCGTGGGCCAGTCGAGGTGTCGGAAGGTCGAGGCCGGGTCATTTCTGCTTGGGAGGGGCATAGAATATCGAAGTGTTAAGCATTTGGTCTTCCATATATTTGCGCTCTGGGGCGATGGTGCCGGTGAGGTATTTCTCCATCACCAGGCTTCCGATAGGCACGCCGTAGGTTGCGCCCCAGCCGCCGTTCTCCACATACACTGCCACGGCTATGCGCGGCTCCTGATAGGGAGCGAAGCCCATGAAGGCCGAGTGGTCCTTGCCGTGGGGGTTCTGCGCGGTGCCGGTCTTGCCGCAGACCTCGATGCCGGGGATGGCGGCACGGCGGCACGTACCTCCCGTAACGGCCATGCGCATTCCCTCGGCCACAGCGTCGTAATGGCGGCTTTCGACGGTGGGATAGCGTTTTTCGAAGTACCGGGGTTCGATTACCGTGTCCTGAATCTCCTTCACCACATGTGGCGTGATGAAGAATCCGCGGTTGGCGATGGTGGCCGAGAGATTTGCAATCTGCAAGGGCGTGGCAAGAATCTCGCCCTGCCCTATCGACACCGATATGATGGTGTTGGCGCTCCACCGCCCCTCGGAATAATAACCGTTGTAGTATTTCGTGTTGGGAATGAAACCACGGCTTTCGCCGGGGAGGTCGACGCCGAGAGGATAGCCGTAGCCCATCGACACGAGGTGGTTCTTCCACACCTCGAATGCCCGGGCGGGCGTGCCGTACTTGCTGCGGCGGTCGATCATGGCCTTGAAGCCCCAGCAGAAGAAGGCGTTGCACGAGGTCTGGATGGCCGGTTTGAGCGGCAGGGGCGAGCCGTGGGGATGGCAGCCCACGCGGAGGCCGCCATTGATGTATCCGCGCGAGCACGGGTATGCGGTGTTGAGGTCGATGATGCCTTCTTGCAAAAAGATGAGGCCCTGGGTGGGCTTGAATGTCGAACCGGGGGGATATGCACCCATGAGGGCGCGGTCGAAGAGTGGCCACGACTGGTCCTGCACGAGCTTGCGGTAGTTCTCGCCACGCTGTCGGCCTACCAGGAGGCGTGGGTCGTAGTCGGGCTTCGACACCAGGCAGAGAATCTCTCCCGTTGCCGGCTCGATGGCCACCACGGCTCCGCGCTTGCCCACCATGAGCGACTCTGCGTACTGCTGCAGCTTTATGTCGAGGCTAAGGCGGAGGTCGCGTCCCGAGATCGGCTCAATGTCGTTTGCACCGTCCTCGTAGCGGCCCTGGATGCGTCCGCGGGCGTCGCGGATGAGGATTTCGACGCCCTTGACGCCGCGCAGATGTGTCTCGTAGCTTTTCTCCACGCCGAGGTCGCCGGTATAGTCGCCGGGGGCGTAGTAGCCGTCGCGCTCGATGTCGGCGCGCGACACCTCGCGTATGTTGCCCAGCACATTGGCTGCCGTTGGGTGGTTGTACTGGCGCAGGATACGCTTCTGGATGAAGAAGCCCGGGAAGCGGTAGAGCTTTTCCTGAAGACGGCCGTAGTCCTCGACGGAGAGCTGCGCTATGAGTCGCTGTGGCGTGTAGCCCGAATAGCCGGGGCTGCGCTTCATGTCGTCGATGCGCTTGGCGAACTGCTCGGGGGTGATGTTGATGGTGCGGCAGAAGTCGAGGGTATCGAATGGCTTTACGTCGCGGGGAATAAGCATGACGTCGTAGGCCGGCTGGTTGAACACCACCAGCTCGCCGTTGCGGTCGTAGATAAGCCCGCGGGAGGGGTAGACGGTTTTCTTGAAAAAGGCGTTGGAGTCGGCCGACTGCTTGTACTTCTCGTCGTTGATCTGGAGGTCGAAGAGCCGCACGATATATATGAGGGCTATCAGCAGGAGAAAGCCGCCGATTACATACTTGCGTTTTTCGAGATT
>CABRZA010000111.1 GCA_902475285.1 uncultured Porphyromonadaceae bacterium | reverse complement strand
GCTCGGCACCATGACAGGCTTCTGGCTATCGATAGTAGTGATGTTCTTTGCCTTACTTCTGAGCTTGGGGGTAGCCTTGGGCAAGAGTTCGTCGGAGAGTACGGTGAAAATCGAGAAAAAAACGGTTCTTAGCCTGGATCTTTCGGGAGTGATAGAAGACCGCTACCAGCCCACCTCTTTTATCCAACTGATACAGGAAAGCGAGAACTCTGGAAGCGCCACCCTTGAAGAAATGCTCGTGGCCATCGACAATGCAGCCGACGACGAGCGCATAGAGGGTCTCTACATAAACTGCGGCGGGGCTGCAATGGGTATGGCCGCACGCGAAGAACTCATCGAAGCCATAGGCCGCTTCAAGGAAAAGGGCAAGTGGGTATATGCCTACGCCGACTCTTACGGCCAGGGCGACTACCTTGTGGCCTCGACGGCCGACACCGTGGTGCTCAACCCCATCGGCGCCGTTGACATCCACGGTATAGCGAGTATCACACCTTTCTTCAAGGAGCTGCTCGACAAGCTCGGAGTGAAAATGCAGATAGTAAAGGTTGGCACATATAAGAGCGCCGTGGAACCCTACATTCTCACCGAGATGTCGGAACCGGCTCGCCACCAGCTGCAACAGTATGTCGACTCGCTGTGGAGCTACTATACCGAAACCGTAGGCAGCAACCGCGGCATCGCCACCGACAGCATCACCGCCATGGCCTCGACCTTCATAGGCATGCGCGAGGCACCGACCTTCATGGCCGACGGCCTTGTCGACACACTCCTTTACAGCCGCAGCATCGACGCCCGCCTCAAAACCCTCGCCGGCCTTAAGGAGGACGACGACGCCCGCTTTGTTGGCGTATCGGAATATGCGGCCAGCTATATGGGTAAAGAGTCGCTCACCAAGAAACACATAGCAGTGCTCTATGCCGTGGGCGAGATTTCCGACTCGGGTAAGGAAGGCATCGTGGGCCAAACGATGGTTGACGAAATCGTCGACCTTGCCGACAACGACAAGGTTCGCGGGCTGGTGTTCCGCGTGAATTCTCCCGGCGGCAGCGCCTTCGCATCGGAGCAGATATGGGAAGCCATAGAATACTTCAAGAGCAAGAACAAGCCCGTGTATGTATCGATGGGCGACTACGCCGCATCGGGAGGCTACTATATAAGTTGCGCTGCCGACTCCATCTTTGCCGACCGCACGACCCTCACGGGCTCGATAGGCGTATTCGGTATGATACCCGACCTCAGCGGCCTTGTTACCGACAAGCTGGGCGTGAATTTCTCCACTGTTGAGTCGAACCCCAACGCCGGCGGCATCACCGGCTTCGAACCTATGACCGCCGCCCAGCATGCCGCGCTTCAAACCTCGGTCGACAATATCTACGAACTCTTCACTCGCCGTGTGGCCGAAGGCCGCGGCATGGAGCAGGACAGCGTGAAAGCCATAGCCGAGGGGCGTGTATGGGTGGCAGGCGATGCCCTGCGTCTGGGTCTTATCGACGCGATAGGCTCGCTCCATACCACCGTAGGAGCAATGGCCGACTACTTGGGCATGAGTACCGACGACGTACGCAGCTATCCAGACAGCAAGCAGGAGTTCTGGGAGAAATTTCTTCTTGAAAACACCAATATCGACCAGATGAAAGCGGCCGGCTACGATGCCGAGACCATCCGTCTGCTCGACCGCGTGCAGCGCCTCCGTACGGCCGCCCCCGTACAGGCTCGCATGATTGAAGTGGAAGTGAAATAAAACTGCCGAGAATGCCACAACGCAACTGGTTGTCGAAAATGCTGCTACTGCCCTGCTCCAAAATCTATGGGGCGGCAATGGCCGTGCGCAATCAGATGTTCGAGTGGAACATTCTGAAACAGACCGAATTCGACGTGCCCATAATAACGGTAGGCAACCTTGCCGTGGGAGGCACGGGCAAGACTCCGCTTGTAGAACACATAGCAGGGTACTTCTACCGCACACGTCGTGTGGCCGTGGTGAGCCGCGGCTATCGACGCCAAACCAAAGGCTTTGTGCTCGCGGGCAAAAACACGACACCGCGCGACATAGGCGACGAGTCGTATCAGATTTACATGAAGTTCGGCGGCAGCGTGACCGTAGCCGTATGCGAGGATCGCGTGCAGGGCATACGCAAGCTGCTGGAAATCGAACCGTCGATAGACCTCATTCTTCTCGACGACGCCTTTCAACACCGCTACGTTAAGCCGGCGGTGTCGATATTGGTGAGCGAATACAACCGCCCGTACTATCAGGACAAGATGCTGCCTTACGGCCGGCTCCGTGAGTCGGCCGCCGGCGTGTACCGCGCCGACATTGTGGTGGTGACGAAGTGTCCTCCGAACCTTAAGCCCATCGACTACCGCGACGCCAAATACTACTCGAAGCTCCAACCATGGCAGCAGCTGTTCTTCTCTCATTTCGTCTACGAGCCCCTCAAACCCGTCTTCGACGACGTGGCCACCGCAGTACCCATCATGGAATGGCTTACGCCGGACGATTCGGTACTCGCTGTGGCCGGCATAGGCAATCCACGACCTTTCGTGAAGCACATCAAGAGCTTCTCGGCCAAGGTGAAAGTAGACATCTTTCAGGACCATCACCAGTTCACGCGCCGCGATCTGGAACATATCCACGAGCGCTACAAATCAATGAAGGGCAGCCGGCGGCTGATAGTGACAACCGAAAAGGACGCCGTGCGACTGGCATCGAACCCCTACTATCCTCCCGAGTTGCGGGCGGTAACCTTCTATCTGCCGGTAAGCATCGACTTCGACTATCCGTTCAGCGAGCCGCAGTTCGACAGCGCACTCGAAAAAACTCTCCGCGACGCCCTACGCCAACGCAACCAATAGAACAAGAGCGCGGGCAGCGGCGTTAGACAAAAACAAACTACATAAAACCTCAACTATGCTTGAAAAAATCAAACAGACAGCCGACTTCCTCCGTCAGCGTGCGGGCGAAATGCCCAAGCTCGCCATCATTCTCGGCACGGGTCTCGGAAACCTTGTAGACCATATCGAAGACAAACTCTATATCCCCTACTCCGAAATACCGAACTTCCCCGTATCGACAGTGCAGGGCCACAGCGGCAACCTCATCTTCGGCAAGATGGGCGGCAAGCGCGTGATGGCCATGCAGGGCCGCTTCCACTACTATGAAGGCTACGACATGAAGACGGTGACCTTCCCGGTGCGCGTGTTCAAGGCCCTCGGCGTGGAGACCCTCTTTGTGTCGAACGCCGCCGGCGGCATGAACAAGGAATTCAAGGTGAGCGACGTGATGATAATCACCGACCACATCAACCTCTTCCCCGAAAATCCTCTTCGCGGCAAGAACTACGAGGAGCTCGGCCCGCGCTTCCCGGCCATGACCGAAGCTTACGACAAGAAACTCGTTGCGCTTGCCGACAGCATAGGCGACGAGCTCGGCCTGCGACTGATGCACGGCGTGTATGTGGGCACCCCGGGCCCGACCTTCGAGACTCCGGCCGAATATGAGTATTTCCGCATAATCGGCGGCGACGCCGTGGGCATGTCGACAGTGCCCGAAGTAATCGTGGCATGCCACGCAGGCATGCGCGTTTTCGGACTCTCGGTAATCACCGACCTGGGCGGCAAGGACGTGACGCAAGTGCCCACGCACGAAGAAGTGCAGGAGGCTGCCGTTAAGGCGCAGCCTACCGTCGAGGCCCTTGTAAAGGCCATGGTAGAACGCTGCTAAAAAACACAACAACAGAGGGGGGCTCGTGGCCCCCTTCTTTTCATCAAACCATAGAATATAATGGCTGAGAATCAGACTGAAATATCCACACTGGGCGAATTCGGGCTCATCGACTATCTGACGGCGGGGCTCGAAAAACGCAACCCATCGACCGACACATCGGTTGGCGACGACGCCGCCGTGCTCCACTTCAAGGATGACGAAGACGTGCTCGTGACCACCGACCTACTGCTCGAAAACGTGCATTTCGACCTCACATATGTGCCGCTGAAACATTTGGGCTACAAGGCCGCCATCGTCAATTTCTCGGACATCTACGCCATGATGGGAACGCCGACGCAGATTACGGTGTCGCTGGGCATATCGCAACGCTTCACCGTGGAGCATATTTCGGAGCTCTACGCCGGCATACGCATAGCGTGCGAGGAGTACGGGGTGGATATCGTCGGCGGCGACACAACAGCCTCGCACCAGGGTCTGGTGATTTCGATAACGTGCATAGGTCATGCGCCCAAGGGCACGGCGGTGAAGCGCAGCGGCGCCAAAGACACCGACATCATTTGCGTAAGCGGCGACCTCGGAGCGGCCTATATGGGCCTGCAACTACTCGAACGGGAGAAGGTGGCGTCGGCCGGGCAAACTGATTTCCAACCCGACTTCGCCGGCAAGGAATACCTTGTGGAGCGCCAGCTCAAACCCGAGGCACGGCGCGACATAGTGCGCATGCTGCGCGAAAAAGACATACATCCGACGGCGATGATGGACGTGAGCGACGGGCTGTCGAGCGAGCTAATGCACATATGCAAGCAGAGCAAGACGGGTTGCCGCGTGTATGAAGACCGCATACCCATCGACTATCAGACCGCCCTCATGGCCGAGGAACTCAACATGAACCTTGTGACGGCCGCGCTCAACGGAGGAGAGGACTACGAACTTCTGTTCACAGTGCCACTGACCGAGCACGACAAGGTGAAAGACCTCGAAGGCGTGAAGGTAATAGGCTATATCTGCAAGGAAGAACTCGGGTGCGTCCTGGTGTCGCGCGACGGCAACGAAATGCCTCTGAAAGCCCAGGGATGGAATCCGCTGGCGGAATAATTGCATTTTACGGCCCGAGAAAAGCGCTAAATCGAAAAATAGTGCGTAACTTTGCAGCAGCAAATAAAAGATAGCACATTCAAATATGATAAACCGTAGTCTGATAAGAATCAAAACCATTCAGATTCTATATTCCTACCTCCTCACCCGCAGCGATTTCCACATGGAATCGGCTCCCGAAGGGTCGAAAGCCACCGCCGACAGCGTTTTCGCCTATTCGGTTTATTTGGATTATATCTTCTTGCTTCTCAAGCTCTCACGTATACCCGTAGCCACCGGCACCAGGATGCTTGGCCCCGACAGCGTGCTCGAACGCAATGCCGTGGCCCGCGAGCTCTGCCGCGAGAAAGAGATGGCCGAGCTTCTGAAAGCACCCGGCACCAACGCCGCCCGCTTCGACGCCGTCCTGCCGGAGCTCGCCCAAAGGATAGCACAGTCGCAGCCTTACAACGAGGTGAAGAACAAGCGTAAGTTCACCCTTTCGGGCGACGCCGAATTCTGGAAAACAGTATTTGAGAAAGTCATCGCCGGCGACGCCGCCGTGGCCCGCACCCTGCGTGCCACCGAGGGCTTCACCACTGCGGGAGCCGAGAAAGGCCTGGCAATGCTGCTCAATACCCTCGCCGAACTCGTGGACGCACGCATGCTTCGGGGTACGGCCAAGGCCGACCTCGACAAATCGCTTCAACAGGCCTACGACCTCTACCATGCCCTGCTCTACATGCCTGTGCTCATCACGGACCTCGCGGGGGCGGAGCTCGAGCTCGAGCAGCGCAAGTACAGCCCGTCGGCCGATACCATCGCCAAATGCCGGCGTCTGCTCGACAACGGCTTCACAGCCCGTCTTGCCGCCGACACCGCGATAGCCGACTATTTCGCGGCCAACCCCGGCGCCGACCCTACGACGTGGAAGAAGGGCAACGCAATGCTCGAGCAGCTCTACAACCAGATAAAGCAAAGCGAAATCTTTGCCGCCTATATGGAAAGCACACCGGGCGATTACAACGCCGACGTGACATTCTGGCGCGACGCAATGCGGAGCATCGTGCTGCCGTCGGACGCTCTGGCAGAGAGCCTTGAAACCACCTCTGTGTACTGGAACGACGACCTCCATATCACCGGAACGTTCGTGCTCAAGACAATCAAGCGCGCGCAGCACGGTGAAAGCAGCCGCAACGACGAGCACCTGACGCTGCTGCCCAAGTTCATGAACCACGACGACGAGGTGTTCGGCTCACAGCTCTTCGACTATGTGGCCGACAACCGGCTGACCTACCGCTCGTATATCGACCGGTTCATCAACTCGGCTGCATGGGACAGCGAGCGCCTGGCATTCATGGACATCGTGATAACGATGGCTGCCGTTGCCGAGCTCATCAATTTCCCGTCGATACCCATTGCTGTGACGTGCAACGAGTATGTGGAGATAGCCAACGAATACAGCACGCCCCGCAGCGGCAAATTCATCAACGGCCTGCTTGTGTCGATTATCAAAATGCTCGACAGCGAAGGCCGCCTCAACAAGAAATAAACCCTAAAATCCCAAAATAAGATGAACGCAACAATTCTCCTCCAAGCCGCACAGGGCGGCGGCTCAGGCATGATGAGCATCGTGATGATCGTGGCTCTTTTCGCCATCTTCTACTTCTTCATGATCCGCCCCCAGCAGAAACGCCAGAAAGAAATACAGAAATTCCGCGACAGCCTTGCCAAAGGCAGCAACATCGTGACAGCCGGCGGCATCTACGGCACCATCGTCGACGTGAAGGATACCTACTTCGTGGTAGAAATCACCAACGGCGTACGCATCCGCGTGGACAAAGGCTCGGTATATCCCGATGCCAACGCCGCCAAGGAAGCCGGCGAAAACTCGGAGAAGAAATAAGAAGCCCCGAGGGTGCGGATTCCGCCGATGTCGCCCATCAAGGAACAAATGGAAAAGTTGACGACTACGCTGCACTCGCAGCGTGGTCGCGACACGCTTATGTTCCTGCTGTTTGTGGCAGTGTCGGCAGTGCTGTGGTGCGTGCTGTCGCTCAATGAAGAGGAGCAGCGCGACCTCCGTCTGCCGCTCCGCATCACCCATGTGCCCGACTCGGTGACGCTCATCTCGAAAGGCCCCGAGGCTCTCAACGTGAGCCTTCGCGCGCGCGGCACACAGATAATGAAGATGACGACGGGAGGAGTGCCGGAGGCCAACATCGACTTCCGAGCCTATGCATCGCAGGGTATACTCCACCTGTCGAACGCCGACCTCAAGGCCATTGCCCGCAACGCAACCGGTGGCTCTCAGGTGAGCGTGGTATACCCCGACACACTGTCGCTGCCCTACACCACACACCAAGGCTTCGAAATGCCAGTGAGCGTCGACGCCAAGGTTACAGCCGGACCTCAGGCTGCCATTTTAGGCCGTCCGCGACTATCGGTCGACACCGTTCGCGTATACATGGCGCCTGGCTACAAGATGCCCGACGGCATGACTTCGATAAGCACCGAGCCAATACGCCTGATAGACCTAAAACAGACCACCACCATGCGCGCAAAGCTTACCGGTCCGTCGCATTCGCGAGTGATTCCCGACAGCGTGGACATCACCTTCGACGTGGAACCCATGATATTCAAGAGCCGCAAAGTGGTTATAGAGCCGGTGAACGTGCCCCACAACGTGAAACTAATTACCTTCCCGGCACAAATCGACGCATTCTTCATGGTGCCCATGAGTGCTTACAGCAACGGCGACATCCACTTCCGCGTGGTGGCCGACTACCGGACAATCAATCCTCTGTCGGGATCGCGCAGCGTGAAACTGAAACTCATGGACGTGCCGGGGCAGCTCCACAACGTGCAGCTGTCGGTCGACAGCGCCGAGTACATCATAGAGCGGCATTGACACCATGGCCAAATATACAATAGGAATCACCGGCGGCATAGGGTCGGGGAAAAGTGTGGTATCGCGCATACTCCGGGCTTGGGGCCATGAGGTGTACGACTGCGACAGCGAGGCCAAACGGCTGATGAATGTTTCGGATGAAATCCGCACACGTATCGTCGATGAAGTCTGTGCCGAAGCCTTCGACGGCGACGGCAAACTGCAATCCTCGGTGCTTGGCGCCGTAGTGTTTGCCGACGCAGAGCGTCTGGCACGGCTCAACGCCATAGTGCACTCGGCCGTGCTTTCCGACGTGCGGCGCAGAGCCGCCGAGGCATCGGGCGAGATATTTTTTGTAGAATCGGCCATTGCCAACGGTTCGGGGCTGACAGAGCTGCTCGACTGCGAGTGGAAAGTGACGGCACCCGAGACCGTACGGATAGAACGAGTACAACGCCGCAGCGGCCTTGACGCTACCGCCATAAAGGCCCGTATCGAAGCCCAGAAAGCCGAAGAACAAGTGCTACCCCATCCCTTGGGTTCGTGCGTGATAGACAACGGAGGAAATACCGGCGTGCTCCCCCAACTCGAAAAAGCCTTGAAAATATTGCCGACAGAGGTAAAAATGGCGAAAAATAATGGTAAAAAAATGTAAAAAGGGCACACATTTCACCGTCTATTTAGTAATTT
>CABRZA010000110.1 GCA_902475285.1 uncultured Porphyromonadaceae bacterium | reverse complement strand
TGATACAAATCCATGGTTTCTCTGTTTTTGCCGCCGATCGCGACGGCATACGATATATTGCGCAAAATTACAAAAAAAAATGCAATCTGAGGTTGACAAATAACAAAAAAAGCCGGAGCTTGCGGCTCCGGCTCTGTATATTGGATGCTTATGCTTATTTTGCTTCCTCGATGGTGACGGCGCGGTCGAGTGCTACGCACTTCTCGCCGAGATCCGACAGGTTGCCGTTGTTGGTGGTCACGGTGAGCTGGTTTTCAGCTACGCCGGTCTTCACGAGCAGCTTGGCAACGCCTTCGGCACGGTTCTTGCGGAGTCGCATGTTGATGTTGTCGGTGCCGGTGTAGTTGTCGGCCCAGCCGGTAAGAACGTACTTCTTGTCGGGGTTCGACATCATCACCTGACCGATAGCCTTGACTACGCGCTGGTTCTCGCGGCTCAGACGGCTTACGCCGATGGGATAGTATACGGTAGCGAGGGGGCCGTTGTTCTCTACGACGGTTTCAACCGGACGGTTGAGGCAGTCGCGGAGCTGACGCTCGAGGTCGGCGATGCGGGCATCGGCGGCAGCAAGACGGGCGCGGAGGGCGTCGCAGTTCTCGGGCTCGGGGCAGATGGGAACGACGGGTGCTGTCCAGTCGCGTTTCTTGAAGTTGTAGGTGAAGCCAAGGTAAGCCTGAAGGGCAAGTCCTTTCTTGTTCCAGCATGCGCCGCCTTCGTTCTGGAGGGCGCCGAGACCGCTGGCGCGGAGGTCGAGGCTGATCTGCATCTGCTCGCTGATGCGGAAGCTGTTGATAAGACCGGCGCGGGCGGTGAAGATGTCGTCGTTGGCATGCTTGAAGCCTTCGCTCTTGCCGGCTGCGTCATAGTGACGGGTAAGGGTGAAGTATGCGCCGCCGCCCACATAGACTGTGGCGTTGTATACGCGGTTGGGCTTGTAGCCGCACCACCAGTTGGTCAGGTTGATCATAAGGTCGAAGACCGGACCGATTTCGGCATACTTGGTCTTGTTGTAGTTGCCGTAGGTGTCGGTGAGGGCGCCGATATAGCTGCCGTCGGCGGCAAGACCTTTAAGACCGAGGTAGTTCACACCGAAGCGGCCGCCGAACACGGGCGAGAACCACTTGCCGCCGTAGATCGAAGCGGCAGGCATGAAGCGGTCGGCTGCGTCGCGATGTACGCCGAGGGGTGCTACATAGAAGCTGGCACCACCTTCAACTGTGATGAACCAGTTGTCCTTCATACGGTTCAGGAGGACGCCCTGAGAGGGGTCGGGCTGATAAGTCAGCTCCTGGGCAGCTTCTTGGGCATTGGCTGCCTGGGCTCCTACGAAGAGGGCGCATGCAAATGCGAAAAGAGTAGCTTTTTTCATAGAATTTAGCTGTTTATTGGATGAATGTTTTTGTTTTCTCTGCTTTTGTGGCCGCTAAATTACGACATTTTTTTCATTTTATAACTTAATTATGCAAAAATTGTTGCCCCAAAGTCGAATTTTTAACATTTATCCTCCGCCTTTTGGTCAAAATGCCTCGAGGCGCAGGGTAATAGGCCTCGCGGGCAATCGAGGCCGGGCGAACAACCTGTGCGGCTCAGCGGCCGAGCGCGCTCAGAACCTCGCGGTAGATGTTCTCCGCCGTGAAGCCGAACTTCTCGTCGAGCACCTTGTAGGGGGCCGAAGCGCCGAAACGCTCCATGCCGTACACCGGGCCCGAGAACCCGTCGATCATGCGCATCGCTATCGGCAGACCCGCCGTGAGCCCGTAGTGAGGAATGCCCGAGGGCAGAACGCTCCGGCGGTAGGCCTCGTCCTGTCGGTTGAACACTCCCGACGACGGCATCGACACTACCGACGCCTTCACGCCGTCGGCTTTAAGCAGAACGGCAACATTGCACAACAGCGACACTTCCGACCCGTCGGCCACAAGAACCACGTCGGGAGTCCCGTCGGCAGACATCACGGTATATCCGCCGCGAAGTGCACCCAGGGCTGCCTGCGCGCGGCTCTCGCCTTCGGGCGCGGGAAGGTCCTCGATGTCCTGACGCGAAAGTATCAGCGCCGTGGGCGTGTCGGTATTCTCCATAGCCATCTTGTAGGCCACCGAGGTCTCGGCCGAGTCGGCCGGACGTAGTACGAGCATCGATGCCTTGCCCGAGAAGTTGGCTATCATCTCCATAAGGCGTATCTGAGCCTCCTGCTCTATGGGCTCGTGGGTGGGGCCGTCCTCACCCACGCGGAAGGCATCGTGCGTCCACACATAGAGCACCGGCAGTTCCATAAGGCACGCCATGCGCACTGCCGGCTTCATATAGTCCGAGAACACGAAGAATGTGCCGCACGCCCCGCGAAGTCCGCCGTGAAGGGCTATGCCGTTCATTATCGCGGCCATCGTAAGCTCCGACACGCCCGCTTGGAGGAATGCCCCGGTGAAGTCCCCCGTAGTGAACGCATGGGTCTTTTTAAGGAAGCCGTCGGTCTTGTCGCTGTTGGCAAGGTCTGCCGACGACACTATCATGTTGCCCATCTTCTCGGCAAGCACACCGAGCACGTCGGCCGAAGCCTGGCGAGTCGATATGTTGGCCTTGTGCACGATGGCGGTATAGTCGATTTGCGGAAGCACCCCGTCCAGATACCCTTTCAGCTCCACGGCCTTGTCGGGATTGGCCTTGGCCCATTCGTCGAAGGCCTTGCGGCGCTCGGCAACGATGCCGGCGAGCTCCGTGCGGCGCCCCGCGTAGAGCGCCTGAACCTCGGGCGCAATGCGGAAGGGGTCGGCGGGGTCGCCGCCGAGATTGCGCACTGTGGCCGCATAGTCGGCGCCGCTCTTGCTCAGAGGCTGGCCGTGCGTCGAGCACTGGCCCTCGAAGTTCTCGCCGTCGGCCGTCAGCGCGCCCTTGCCCATCACGGTGCGACCGATTATGAGTGTCGGCCGCATGGTCTCGCCCTGTGCCTTCTCTATGGCATCGGCGATGGCCACGGGGTCGTTGCCGTCGATTTCAAGCACGTTCCAGTGCCACGCGCGGTATTTAGCCGCATAGTCCTCGTGGTCGACGGCATCGACCATCGTCGACAGCTGCACGCCGTTGCAGTCGTAGAACATTATCAGGTTCGAAAGGCCCAGATAGCCCGCTATGCGCCCGGCGCCCTGCGATATCTCTTCCTGTATGCCGCCGTCCGAGATGAAGGCGTAGGTCTTGTGCGACACCACATCGCCGAAACGCGCCTGGAGAAAACGCTCGGCTATCGCGCAGCCAACCGCCATCGTATGTCCCTGGCCCAGTGGACCCGACGTATTCTCCACACCGCGTTCGGGGTCCAGTTCCGGATGCCCAGGCGTCACCGAACCCCACTGGCGGAACTGCGCCAGCTCGTCCGTAGTGTAGTGGCCCGCAAGGGCAAGTACTGAATAAAGCATCGGCGACATATGTCCCGGGTCGAGGAAGAAGCGGTCGCGGGCAAACCACGTCGGGTCCGCTGGGTCGTACACCAGGAAGCTGCTGTATAGCACGTTCACAAAGTCGGCACCGCCCATGGCGCCGCCGGGATGTCCCGATTTGGCCTTCTCGACCATCGAGGCGGCAAGAACGCGGATATTGTCCGCCGCCTTGTTCATTTTTGCTGTATCCATATGTTGGCTATGTAATGTTCTGACTCGATCCTTAATATCTACGCCGAAATTACAAAAAAAGTTTCACTCCACCAAAATTTATTCAAAACCGACACTCCCCAACCGCCGCCAGGGGCGCAATACATTGCGCCCGCCCGGATCACCTCGTCACTTATACCTCTGCCCTATAACCTTAATAACGAGGTGGGTCGGTCGCGCGCGACCGACCCACCTCGTCACTCTGCCCTATAACCTATAACCTTATTTATACTCCTGCCACGGCTTGATCTCGATATCTTCCAGCGGCAACGTGCTGAATGCCCGTATGAAAGCCGCCGCAAGGCGAGAGTTGGTTATAAGTGGTATGTTCAGGTCAACCGCCGCGCGGCGTATCGCGCGACCGTTGCCAAGCTCCGTGCCCGTGAAGTTCTTAGGCATGTTCACCACGAGGTCAACCTCGCGCTTGTGCAGAAGCTCCAGAGCCTGAGGCTTGAGCTCCGGCTCCGACGGATGGTGCACCGTTATGGCCTCAACGCCGTTCTCGCGCAGGAAGCGCGCAGTGCCCTCGGTGGCATAGATGGTAAGCCCCATCTTTTGCAGCATCTGCGCCGGCTCGAGCATGTCGGCCTTCTGCTTGGCCGACCCCGTGCTCAGAAGCACGGCCTTGGTGGGTATGCGCAGTCCCACGGCGAGAAGTGCTTTCAGCACGGCCTCGTCGGTATCGTCGCCCAGGCAACCAACCTCGCCCGTCGACGCCATGTCCACGCCCAGCACCGGGTCGGCGCCGCCCAAGCGCGAGAACGAGAACTGCGACGCCTTGATGCCAACATAGTCGAGGTCGAAGGCACTCTTGGCGGGCTTCTCCACCTTCAACCCGAGCATGATGCGTGTAGCGAGGTCGATAAAGTTGATTTTCAACACCTTCGACACGAAGGGGAAGCTGCGCGACGCGCGCAGGTTGCACTCTATCACCTTGATGTCGTTGTTCTTGGCAAGGAACTGTATGTTGAACGGACCCGATATGTTAAGTGCCTTGGCTATCGCGCCGGCAACCTTCTTTATCCGCCGCATGGTCTCCACATACAGCTTCTGGGGCGGAAACTGTATGGTGGCATCGCCCGAGTGAACGCCCGCAAACTCTATGTGCTCCGATATCGCATAGGCTTTTATCTCGCCTTCCTGCGCCACGGCGTCCATCTCTATCTCCTTGGCATACTGTATGAACTCGCTCACCACCACCGGGTGCTTGCTGCTCACATTGGCCGCGAGTTTTAGGAACCTGCGGAGCTCGTCGGCGTTCGAGCACACATTCATCGCCGCGCCCGACAGCACATAGCTCGGGCGCACGAGCACCGGAAAGCCCACTTCTTCCACGAAGGCCTCGATGTCGGCGTAGTCCGTAAGCTCCCGCCAGCGCGGCTGGTCAATGCCCAGGCCGTCGAGCATGGCCGAGAACTTGTGGCGGTCTTCGGCACGGTCGATGCTCTCGGCCTGCGTGCCAAGGATGTTAACCCCCGCACCGTCGAGGCGCGTAGCAAGGTTGTTCGGTATCTGACCGCCCACCGACAGTATCACGCCGTGCGGATTCTCCAATTCGAGTATGTCCATCACGCGCTCGTAGGTGAGCTCGTCGAAATAGAGGCGGTCGCATATATCATAGTCCGTCGACACGGTCTCGGGGTTGTAGTTTATCATCACCGAGCGCCACCCTTCGCGCCGTGCGGTCTGCAACGCGTTCACCGAGCACCAGTCGAACTCTACCGACGAACCTATGCGGTACGCTCCCGAGCCCAGCACAACCACCGAGCGGTGGTCGCCCGTGTAGTCCACGTCGTTCTCCGTGCCGTTGTAGGTAAGGTAGAGGTAGTTTGTGGCTGCGGGATATTCGGCTGCCAGAGTGTCTATCTGCTTCACCACCGGAAGGATGCCCAGCGCCTTGCGGCGTGCGCGTACCTCGGCCATCACCCTTTCCTGATCGGCGGCGAAAGCCTCGGGGGCGGCGGCACGGGCAACCTGGAAGTCGCTGAAGCCCTCCTGCTTGGCCTGACGCAGCAAATCGGCGGCTATCGACTCAACGCCGGCGCACGCGCGCAGCTCGGAGTCGGTGTCAACGATGTCGCGAAGTTTGTAGAGGAACCATCGGTCGATTTTCGTCAGCTCGTGTATGCGGTCCACGCTCATGCCGTCGCTCATGGCCTTCGCTATGGCGAAGATGCGGCGGTCGGTGGGCTCTTTGAGCGCCTCTTCGACGTCGGCAATAGCCATCGGACGGTTCTCCACGAAGCCGTGCATGCCCTGCCCTATCATGCGAAGGCCTTTCTGCAACGCCTCTTCGAAGGTGCGCCCTATGGCCATAACCTCGCCGACGGATTTCATCGACGATCCTATGTGGCGGTCAACGCCATGGAACTTACCCAAGTCCCAACGAGGTATCTTAACCACTACATAGTCGAGCGCCGGCTCGAAGAACGCCGACGTGCAGCGCGTCACGCTGTTGCTCAGGTCGAAGAGGCCGTAGCCCAGCGCCAATTTGGCTGCCACGAAGGCAAGAGGATAGCCCGTGGCCTTCGACGCCAGGGCCGACGAGCGGCTCAGACGAGCGTTCACCTCTATCACCCGGTAGTCCATCGACTCGGGGTCGTAGGCATACTGCACGTTGCACTCGCCCACGATGCCCACATGGCGCACTATCTTGATGGCCAGCGAACGCAGGAAATGGTAGTCGTCGTTCGACAGCGTCTGCGACGGAGCTACCACGATGCTCTCGCCCGTATGTATGCCCAGCGGGTCGAAGTTCTCCATGTTGCACACCGTTATGCAGTTGTCGTAGCGGTCGCGCACCACTTCATATTCCACTTCCTTCCACCCTTTAAGCGATTTCTCCACTAGCACCTGCGGTGCGAACGACAGCGCCTTCTCTACCAACCGCGTCAGCTCGGCATCGTTGTCGCAGAAGCCGCTGCCGAGGCCGCCCAGGGCATAGGCCGCACGCACTATCACCGGATAGCCCAGACGCTGCGCCACCTCGCGGGCTGCTTCAACGCTCTCCACAGCCTCGCTGCGTATGGTCTTCACGTCGATTTCGCGAAGCTTGTTCACGAAGAGCTCGCGGTCCTCGGTATCGGTTATGGCCTGCACGGGAGTGCCCAGAACCTCCACGCCGTTGCGCTGCAGAACGCCGTTGCGCCACAGCTCCACGCCGCAGTTGAGGGCCGTCTGACCGCCGAAGGCCAATAGTATGCCGTCGGGCCGTTCCTTCTCTATCACGCGCTCCACGAAGTAGGGTGTAACCGGCAGGAAGTAGATCTTGTCGGCCATACCCTCAGAGGTCTGCACGGTGGCGATGTTGGGGTTAACGAGTACGGTGTCGATTCCCTCCTCGCGCAACGCTTTGAGGGCCTGCGCGCCCGAGTAGTCAAATTCGCCCGCCTCGCCGATTTTAAGGGCGCCGCTGCCCAATAGCAGCACTTTGCGCGGCTTGATGTCCTTGCTGGTCATATATAGGGGTCTTTGCGTCAGAGTAATGCTATGAATTGGTCGAAGAGGAACTCCGTGTCCCGAGGTCCGCTCGAGGCCTCCGGGTGGAACTGTGCCGAGAACATCGGAAGGCTCTTGTGCCGTATGCCCTCGTTGGTGCCGTCGTTCATGTTCACAAACATCGGCTCCCAGTCATCGGGCAGTGTCGAAGAGTCCACGGCGAACCCATGGTTCTGCGACGTCACGAAGCAGCGGTTCGTTCCCGCCAGACGCACAGGCTGGTTGTGGCTCCGGTGGCCGTATTTCAGCTTGTAGGTGCTGGCGCCGGCAGCCTTGGCAAGAAGCTGGTTGCCCATGCAGATGCCGCATATGGGCTTGCCGGTGACCATGGCCTGCCGTATATGCTCAACTGTTGCACCCGCGAAGTCAGGGTTGCCGGGGCCGTTGCTTATGAAAAGTCCGTCCCACTCGAAGCCGTTGAAGTCATAGTCCCACGGTACGCGCACCACGCGGACGCCTCGGCGCAGAAGGCACCTTATTATATTGTGCTTTATCCCGCAGTCTACAAGCGCCACTGTCTTCCGCCCTTCGGCATCCGGTGCCAAGGGCAAAGAAAGAGCCGTCGGCTGCGAGTCGATACTCGTATAAACCAGCGGCTGCGGGCACGACGTGCGTGCTATTAAATTTTCATTGTTGGGGTCGTAGAAGTCGGGCTCCCCGGCGCCGTCAACCACCACCTTGCCAAGCATCGACCCGTGTTCGCGCAAATGCTTCGTCAGCGCGCGGGTGTCCAGACCGTAAAGACCCGGTATCTTTTCCTCTTTGAGCCATTGCGCCAACGAGCGGTCCGCAAGCCAGTGACTGTGATGGAACGCATAGTCCTGCGCGATGATTGCACGGCAATGTATACGGCTGCTCTCCAAATACGACCGCAGCGACGCGTCGCCTGTCGATGGGGGCACACCGTAGTTGCCCAATTGTGGAAATGTGGTGATTAGAATCTGACCCTCGTACGAAGGGTCCGTTAGGCTTTCGGGATACCCCGTCATGGCGGTGTTGAACACCACCTCGCCGGCGGCCGCCCCGTCGTAGCCGAAGCTGTATGCGCCATATCTGCTGCCGTCTTCAAGGATCAGCACGGCGTGTTTGCTCTGCTGCATATCGTTGTCGTTAGTCGGGTGTCGTTATAGCCCCCCGAAGGAAGACTGTGCAAAATTACAAAATTTTTCCCATCCCCACAAAATTTCCTTCATTCCCCATCTCAATCCCCATCTCCTTGTCCGTTCCTGAAAATGGTTGACTCGGTTTGGTATGTTTACTGATATTGGTTT
>CABRZA010000109.1 GCA_902475285.1 uncultured Porphyromonadaceae bacterium | reverse complement strand
TTTAAATAAAGTTTTTAAAATAGGCCCTATCTCGGGTCGTGTTTAACATATTTTATATATTCACATATTCTCCCAGTGAACCGTGGCGCGCCAAAGCGTGTTAGTCTTTTAAAAAATTTTATCAAACGGCAACACGGCCTTACGCAAAAAACCGCTATCTTTGCAGCCGATAAGCCTAACGGACAAAATGACGCATTCCCTCACATTCATCACCCTCCGGCGTGCGGTGGCCACAATGCTACTGGCGCTACTGTGCTGCATTGGCGCCTCCGCCACAGAGCGCGGCGAGAAAAGTTTCGGCCCCAAGGCCGGCTTCAACACCCGCAATAACTCGGCGCTCGCGGGCCTCACCTTCGAGTATTCTTTCAGCCGCCATGTGCGCATAGCACCGGCGATAGGCATAGTGTTCCGCAACAAGAATCTCGACGCGCTCACCGTCGACATCGACATGCACTTCCCTCTCGGCAAGGGCACAAAGGCCGCATTTTATCCACTGATGGGCCTGGCCTTCAACTCATGGGGGCGCCACGGCGTGGACGCCGACAACGGCAACGACGTGACCACGCACTCCAACGCCCTCGGCCTCAACGGCGGCGCCGGAGTGGAGCTGCGTCTCTCCAAGGCCCTCAAACTGGGCCTCGAGGCGAAGTACACCCTCATCCAACACTATCCCAACGCGTCGGTGGCGGCAAGGATAGCTTATGTATTCTGAAATCTGAAATATGGCTACTGTTATATTAGGTATAGAATCGTCGTGCGACGATACGTCGGCTGCGGTCGTCATCGACGGCATCCTGCGGAGCAATGTGATAGCATCGCAGAAGGTACATGAAGAGTACGGCGGCGTGGTGCCCGAGCTGGCCTCGCGCGCGCATCAGCAGAACATCGTGCCCGTGGTCGACGCAGCCTTGCGCCGCGCCGGCGTCGAGGTCCGCGACCTCTCGGCCATAGCCTTCACGCGCGGCCCGGGGCTCATAGGCTCGCTCCTTGTAGGCGCGAGCTTCGCCAAGGGCATGTCGCTGGGCCTGCGCATTCCGCTCGTCGACGTAAACCATCTCCACGGCCATGTGCTGGCGCAGTTCGTGCGCGAGAACGAGGGCGACCGCGTGCCCGAGTTCCCCTATCTGTGCCTGCTGGTGAGCGGAGGCAACTCGCAGATTATCCTCGTGCGCGGATACAACGACATGGAAATCCTCGGACGCACCATCGACGACGCCGCCGGCGAAGCTTTCGACAAATGTGCCAAGGTGATGGGCCTCCCCTACCCCGGCGGCCCGCACATCGACCGTCTGGCCGCCGAGGGCGACCCAAAGCGCTTCCACTTCGCCCGCCCGAGAATCGAGGGGCTCGATTATAGCTTCTCCGGCCTCAAAACGTCGTTTCTATACACTCTCCGCGACGGTCTGAAAGCCGACCCGGCATTCATCGAGGCCAACAAGGCCGATCTGGCAGCGTCGCTGCAAGCAACCATCATAGCCATACTTCTCGACAAGCTCGAGCGCGCCATCAAGCTCACCGGCGTGCGCACTGTGGCCATCGGCGGAGGCGTGTCGGCCAACAGCGGCGTGCGTGCCGCCGTGGCCGATCTCTGCAAGCGCCACGGCATAGAAGCTTTCATCCCCGAGCGCAAGTTCACCACCGACAACGCCGCTATGGTGGCCGTCGCCGGATATTTCAAATACCTCGACGGCATCTTCTGCCCCTACGACGCCGTCCCCTATGCCCGCGTGGAGGTATGACACTTTCCATTATTATAATAGGCGACGAAATTCTGCTGGGGCGCGTCACCGACACCAATTCGGGGCTTTTGGCGCGGTGTTTCAGCGCCATGGGGTGGCAGGTGAAGGCCGTGCGTACGGTGGGCGACGACAGCGACGCCATCGCCGCCGCAGTGCGCAAGGCTCTCGACGACAGCGACCTTGTGATAAGCACCGGCGGCCTTGGCCCCACGCGCGACGACATCACCAAGCCCGTGCTGGCATCGATTTTCGGCGGAAGTCTTGAAGAGGACCCCGCAGTGAGCCGCAACATAGAGCGCATCTTCGCAGGCAGGGGTTTGCAACTCAATGAGTTGACACGCCGGCAGGCATGGGTACCGACGTCGTGCCGCGTGATACAGAACCTCCACGGCACGGCTCCGCTGATGTGGTTCGAGAAAGACGGCAAAGTCTTCGTGGCCATGCCCGGCGTGCCCTACGAAACACGCTGCATGCTGCCGACGGTGGCCGCCGAGGTTGAAAAACACTTCGGACGGACGGCGCTGACCATGCACCGCGAGTTTACCGTGACGGGCATAGCCGAATCGGCCCTGGCCGAAAAACTGGCCGTCTTCGAAGACTCGCTTCCCGAGGGTTTCAAGCTCGCATATCTTCCGCAGGCCGGCGAGATAGTGCTGCGGCTCGACGGAGCACCGGGCGCTCCCGCCGATGTATTCGACGCCGCCGCCGACCGCCTCAAAGCCGCCGCCGGCGAATATCTTGCGGGCGAGGGCAAGCTGTCGCCGGCAGAGCTGACACTGCACCGCCTGCGCCGCCGCGGCTATACCCTCGCTACTGCCGAGAGCTGCACGGGCGGCAACATAGCCCACGCCGTGACGACCGTGGCAGGCTGCTCCGACGTGTTCCGCGGCGGCGTGGTAAGCTATGCCAACGGAGTGAAAACAAATGTATTGGGCGTAGGCAGCGACGTCATAGACTCGCAAGGTGCCGTCAGTCAGGACGTCGTGCGGCAGATGTGCGCGGGCGCATGCCGCGTTTGCGGCGCCGACTGCTCAGTTGCAACATCAGGGGTCGCGGGTCCGGGCGGAGGCACGGCCGAGAAACCGGTAGGCACCGTGTGGATAGCCGCACGCACGCCCGAGCAGGCCGTGGAGCGCCTATACCACTTCCAGGGCGACCGCGAGGCCATAATTGAGCGCGCGACGGCCACGGCGCTGAATCTCTTGTGTAGTTTATTGTAAATCAGGCTCGGGAAGGTCCGAGTCGCCCTCCGGCTTACGGTCGGGGCGCAGCCAGTGTGCCCAGCGCATGCGCACTAAGAAGATGAGACCGCGGAATGTAAGCTCGGCGCACATGGCTATCCACACGCCTCGCAGGCCCATGGCAGGAGCAAGAATGGCGGCGAGCGGTATGCGCACGAGCCATATGCTGCCGAAATTCATGCACGCCGGGATAAGGGTGTCGCCCACGCCCACGAATGCGCCGTAGGCCACGATGGAAGCGGCGTACATCGGTTCGGCCCATGCCTCTATGCGGAGCACGTCGGCTCCGAGCTGCGATATGGCCTCGACGGGCGTCATAAGACGCATCATTGCGTCGGCGCCGAGATACATCGCCACACCCATCACCGACATCACGGCAATACCGAGCGCTGTGGTAAGGTGCGCGAAGCGGCGCACAAGTCGGTATCGCCCGGCGCCGTAGGCCTGTCCGCAAAGCGTGGTGGCGGCCTCGCCTATGCCGAAGCCGGGCATATAACAAAGGCTTTCGGCAGTGACGGCGAAGGCATTTGCCGCTATGGCCACAGTGCCGAGGGGCGCCACTATCACCGTGATGGTAATCTGCGCTCCGCAGAACACGATATGCTCCACCGTCATCGGTACGGCAATCTTGGCGGCGCGACGAAGCACCGGGCGCGTCGGGCGGTAGCTCTTGCGCGCCTCCTCGCCGCGCAGACAGAGGTCGGGCTGGCGGCGGCACACCCAGTACATCACCGCACCGGCGCATATGCACTCGGCGGCTACGGTGCCGAGGGCAGCGCCGAGTATGCCCAGACCCGCACCGGGGAGCGTCACGGCATGTCCGAGGAGATCGACGTCGCGCGTGGGGAAAATTAGGAAGAAATTGAAGACCACGTCGAGCACGCACATGGCCACGCTCAGTATGCCGGGCACCTTCATATTGCCCGCGCAGCGCAGCATGCCGCCGCCGAGGTAGTTGAGAATCAGTATGGGAAGGGCCGACACGAAGACGGCGAAGTAGGTGGTCGCCCCATGGCATATTGCCGCGTCGCCACCGAGCCATCGCGGCAACCATGGCGCCAGCGCAAGCCCCAAAAGGGCCATCAGCGTGCCGGCGACGGCGCAGGCCACAATGCCCTGGCGGAGCACCTCACGAGCCGACGAGACTTCGCGTGCGCCCAGGCGGTGAGCGACCTGCACCGAGAAGCCCATGGTAATCATCGAGCACACGCCCCAGAACATCCACAGGCTCGAGTTCATCAGGCCTACCGATGCCGCGGCATCGGCACCGAGACGCCCCACCATCGATGCGTCGATATACTGCATGATGATAGTGGAGAGCTGTGCCATGATGGCCGGCGCCGACAGCTTTGCCGTCAGCGCCACCTGCTGGCGGAGGCTCAGATGCTCGCCCTTTGATATCTGCGAAATGTGGCTCATAGAAAAACTTCGCAAAGTTAGCAAAAAATCCGCATCCGACGCAGAATTTCACAATAGAGAGAACCATTGGTCGCAAGGGTTTGTTATAAAATCATAAAATAAGAATCGCACTCCTGTGCGACACAGCAACAACATTCACCAAACGTTTTAACTACTACTGAAATGAAACCTGTCAACATCAACTATCTCGGCCAGACCCGCGCGTGGTGGGTCGTGCTCATCGTAGGTATCCTCCTGGTATTAGGAGGTTTCGCATACTGGATTTGGCCTGCCGCCGGCTATGCCGTAGCATCGCAGATATTCGGCTGGCTGCTTGTGCTCGCCGGCATCGTGCAGCTTTGTGTGGCCGCAGGTCCCGACCACGCCAAGGGGTGGGGATGGTGGATAGCCGGAGGTATCATCGACATGTTCATCGGCTTCATGCTTGTGCGCAGTGTGATACTCTCCGAGGTCGTATTCCCCTATTTCTTAGGTATCATCTTCCTGTTCTGGGGCATTGAGGCCTTTATAGGCGCCGCCGCCGGACGCCGCGCCCGATACTGGTGGCTGGGCATCGTCAACGGCATTCTGCTCTGCCTCATCGGGTGCTTCTTCTTCGAAGCCGGCTGGGTAAGCGACATGCTCATGGTATCGTTCCTCACATCGATAGCCTTCATCTACTGGGGCTTCACCATAGCCATCGCGTCCTACGAAATGAAACCAGACACCAAATAAGTTCTGACAGCCCGACATACCACACGCCGGCGCCGGACGACCTCCGGCGCCGGTATCGTTTTACCGCCCGAGGGACGGGTCATTGCCACAAAACTCCATAAAATTGTTAAAAATGTCATCTCATGATGGAATATTGACAAAAAAGGCGTATTTTTGTAGCCTCCCTAAGTAAACCGTTGTGGGTGCGGGGAGTCTAAGATTTAAATTAAATCAGATTTGAAAATGAAAAAGGTCACCATCACACTCGCTCTCTTACTCGCTATGGCCGTAGGCGCTCCCATGGCAGCCATGGCCGACGACTACGACGATGACTTGTACTATTCGCCCTCCAAGGCCGCCAAGGAGAAGAAGGCCCGCGAGGAAGCCGAGCGCGCCAATGCCGCCGCACGCCGCGCGCAGGCCGAAGCCACACCGACATATACCTACACTACCCCGGCAGGCTCCGACAGCTACACGGTGCGCGCCTCCAAGCCGCTCCAAATCGACGTCGATGCCTACAACCGCCGCACGGGCACCACATCGTCGACCACGGTGAACGCCTCGTCGGCAGCCACTCCCGACTTCGCCAACACGCGCCGCATCGAGCGCTTCCACAACCCCGACGTGGTGACAGCCACGGGCGACACCGCACTCATCGACTACTACTACACCACCGCCGCCCAACCCCAGCAGGAGGTGAACATCTACGTGTTCGACACCCCCGCCGCCTACGCCTGGAACTACAATCCATGGGACGCGTGGAACCACCCCTATTACTCATGGAACTACGGTTGGGGCTATCCCGGCGCATACTGGAACGTGAACTTCTCGCCATGGTTCTCCATCGGCTGGAGCTACAATCCATGGTACGGTCCGAGCTGGAACTGGGGATGGAACTGGGGATGGAACTGGGCCTGGAACTATCCCGTATGGAGCCCGGGCTGGTGTCCCGGCTGGCATCACCCCGGCCATTATCCCGGCCACCATCCCGGCCACCATCCCGGCCACCATCCCGGCCACCATCCCGGCTATCACCCCACGCGTCCCGGCGGCCACTGGGCATCCAACTCGCCCGGCGCCTCGCGTCCGCACCGTCCCTCCTACGGCACCACCAACACGGGCCGTCGCCCCACCGGCGGCAACCGTTGGGACTATGAACGTCCCGGCAACATGGGGCGCCCGAGCAACAACGGCGCATACCGCCCCGGAAACAACGGCTACAACCGTCCGGGCAACAGCGGCACGCATGGCAACTACCGCCCCTCGAGCGGCAACAGCGGCAACCACGGCTCTCAGGCAGCGCCTTCCAACAACAGCCGCCGCGGCTCGGGCAACTACGGCACATCGTCGGGCAGCGGCTCGTCGAACCGCAACAACTCAGGCTACCGTTCGTCGGGCAGCGGGTCAAGCCACCGCAGTACCGGCAGCTACCGCAGCTCGGGCGGCAGCTATCGCGGCGGAGGCGGCAGCAGCCGCGGAGGTGGCGGAGGTGGCCGCGGACGCCGATAAACCTTTCGCTACGGCAATATGTTAGATTATTAAAGGGTTTTGCCTCCGGGCAAGCCCTTTACAAACAATACACTACAAGAGTCCACAACGTTTTCAACACCAAACTCTTATGAGAACTCGCTTAGCACTTACCCTCGGCCTTGCCATGATAGCCGGCGGCGCCATGGCACAATCGGCCGTCGACGCCTATATGGTAACCCCCACCCAACTCCGCGGCAGCGCGCGCTTCATAGGCATGGGCGGCGCCTTCACCTCGCTCGGCGGCGACCTCACCTGCATGACGCAGAATCCGGCCGGTCTCGGCATATACCGCAAGAGCGACATAGGCCTTACCTTCGACATCAGCATGCGCAGCTACAACTCCACTACCCCGACGGACAAGTACGACGACAGCGAGACCCGCGTGAAGTTCGACAACTTCGGCTACGTCGGAGCCGTACGTCTCGACAACGAGACCATGCCCTTCTTCCAATGGGGCGTGGGCTACAACCGCATAGGGGTGTTCGACCGCATGATGTCGGGCTACAACAATCCTACCGAAACGTCGCTCACCAACTATATCGCCGGCTACACCAACGGCGTGCCGTCGGGCGACCTGCTCGACGAGAAAGGAGCGAGCTACGACCCCTACGCCAATCCCGACAACGACTGGCTCGGCGTGCTTGCCTACAACGCCTTCATGATAAACAACGGCACGGGGGCCGACGACAACTACGACGGTCTCTTCCAGAACGGCACCACGGGCGACGCCCTCTACCATGTGCGCGAGCGCGGATACACCGACGAGTACAACATCGACTTCGCCGGCAACATCAGCGACATGTTCTTCTGGGGCATAGGTGTCGGCATCGTCGACATGGACTACACCCGCTCCACCTATTACAGCGAGAGTATGGAGAACGCTCTTGTGTACGACCAGAGCAACGACGGTCTCGGCGCAGGCAACGCCGGCTTCGCACTTACCAACTACAAGAACGTCAGCGGCACCGGCGCCAACCTCAAAGTAGGTGTGATAGTGCGCCCCATAGAGATGCTGCGCATAGGCGTGGCGGTGCATACCCCCACATGGATGCACCTTACGCACTACGGCTACGGCGAGGTTGACTACAACTACACTCCCTACGGCAACCTTACCGACCGCCCCACCAACAGCGGCTACTGCTCGACACCCGACTTCGACTACACCTCGCGCCTCAACACTCCGTGGCGCTTCATGGCAGGTGCGTCGGTAATGCTCGGCGACCGCGGCGTGCTCAGCCTCGACTACGAGCGTGTGGCATACAACGACATGCACATGAAGCAGGAGAACTTCAACTCCTATCTCGGGGGCGACTATGTGAACAACTCCTACGCCAACGAGGACATAAAATCGTACTTCAAGGCAGCCAACATCCTGCGCGTGGGCGCCGAGGTTCGCCTCAACAACCACTTCGCCGCACGCGCCGGCTTCAACTACCAGAGCACCAACGTAAAGAACGAAGCCTCCGACGGCGCCCTGCAAATCTATACCTCCGGCACCGACCCCAGCTATCGCTTCGACAAGGACACCTACAACATATGCCTCGGCCTGGGATACCGCTACAAGGCATGGTATGTCGACCTGGCCTACCAGCACACCCGCCAGACGGGAACCATGCACGCCTACACCCCCTATCCCATCAACGGCGTGATGTGCAATACGCCCCAGGCATCGGTAACCGACAAATACAACAATATAGTGATTTCTACCGGCATACGTTTCTAACGCTATTCAAACCCGAACCCATGCGGTCGGCACGCGAGTGCCGGCCGCATTTGCTTTATCCATTCGCGCTACAAAGTTACGACACTGCGCAGCAAATTATCCCCGATTTTTTCCCAATGGGAAAAAA
>CABRZA010000108.1 GCA_902475285.1 uncultured Porphyromonadaceae bacterium | reverse complement strand
AATGAGTCTCGAAGAGACGACGTTGAACAGCCTTGCCAACGTCGTCTCTCCGAGACTCAACTACTTGGTTTTCAGATAAGCCCCAGACTTCCTGCGGTCGTCTGGGGTTAACCACTATATCGTCGCTACGCGACTCTCATCGGGGGGTCAGATGCTGAGGTCGTTGATTTCGCTCTGGAGGTCGTTGATTTGGTTCTGCCACATGGTGGCGGAGATGTAGAGGCCGTCGTCGAGGCACTGCTGGTGGTGCGTCTGTGCGCTGTTGAGGAGGTCGTTGAGCACGTCGGCGCGGTGCTGGTCGTAGGGCGTGGTGGTGTCGGTGTCGAGCACGGGGTCGAGGTTGAAGCCGAAGTCGTTGTAGTCGTAGTCCCAGAGGTTCCAAGCCATCGACGATGTGGGGAATAGCTCGGGCTGCCACAGGGGCATGTTCATGTCGGCGAGAGCCTGGTTGAGGTCGAAGTCGATCATGGTGGGCACCTGGGTGTAGAGGTCGTAGAGCTGCGGCATCATCGAGGGGTCGATCTGATGGCTGTAAGCCTGGAAGTCGAGGAAGTTGTCGTATGGCACGCCGGCAACTTCGGGGAGGTGCATGTCGGTGATTCCGGCGGCCTCGAAGTTGGCCATGCACTGGGGTGTGGGAATCTCGGTTGACATCATGAAGTGGTTGGAGTCGCACCAGGCATCCATGAACTGGTCGAGGGGATATGGCTTGCACACTTCGCCGGTGCCGGGGTCGGTGAGGAGCACCATGGGGTTGTCGGGGTCGGTGTTGTCGATGCCGGCCACGATGAGGGCGTGGTTGGCCTGCTCGCCCACGAAGAGGTCGCGGAGCCACTCCCATATGCCGCCGAGGCCGTCTTTCCAGAGCTCGTTGGCGTCGACGCCCACGATAATCTTGTGGCCGTTGGCGAGCTGTTCGGCGAGGTCGTAGATGTTTGCTCCGTCGACGCGCGACACGGGTATGCCTGCGGCCTGGATGAGGTTGCCCACGTCGGCGGGCAGTGTGCCGCCTTCGTTGTACCAGCCGTTTTCGAGGGCCATGCGTGCCAGCTCGTCTTCGGTTACGTTGATGCCGTACTCTTGGAGGATGATTTGCTGCGACTTGATGGCGCAGGTGTCGGAGTACTGCTGGAGATAGGGGTTGACGGGATCGCCGACGACGCCGTCGATGTTGAGTTTATCCATAATATGGTGGTTTATTGTTGATTGTCGTTACGGTTGAGGCCGAAGAGGCCTTTTAGAGAGTGTGTGCAGTTGTCGATTACCGAGCCTATGCGCTGGCCGAGCGTGGGCTTTTGGGCGGCCTCGGAGTTCTCCGAGCTCTCAGAGAACTCAGAGCTCTCAAAGAACTCCCGGCGCTCGATGCGCCTTTCGGGCGGGATGAAGGCCTGCACGGGGGGTACTGGTGGCTGGCCGGGAGCGGGCAGGCCGGGGTCGTCGATGCCTTTGCCGAAGCGCTTCACGGCCTCGTCGAGGGCGTCGCGCTCGTCGTCGCGGCGGCTGAGGAGGGCTATGACGGCGGTGTTGTTGTCGCGCGACGATTCGGCGCAGCGGTCGGCCATACGCGCCACGGCGGTGTCGAAGTCGTTGAGGCCGAAGAGGTCGGAGAAGTCGGCGTCGAGGTATAGGTCGCTCACGCCGTCGGAGCACATCAGGAGGATGTCGCCCTCGTCGACGGCCACATTGTCGACTTCTACCTGCACATGTCCGCCGGCGGCCTGCACGGCGCGCGTTATCACGTTGCGGTATGGGCTCTGGCGTGCCTCCTCTTCGGTGAGGATGCCCTGCTCCACTGCCTCGGCCACCTGGGAGTGGTCGCGGCTGCGGTATTTGAGGCTGCCGTCGGCGGCGAAGACGTAGGCGCGGCTGTCGCCCACATGGCCTATTATCAGCCCTTTCTGCCGCAGTGCGGCCACCACGAGAGTTGTTCCGGGCAGGCGGTCGCCGCCGTAGCCGGCGAAACGCTCGGTGAGGGCGTCGACGGCGCCGTCGCAGGCCTGCTGTATGTCGTCGGCGGTGATGCCGCCGTCGGCGAAGGGTGTGAGGCACTCGGCGACGATTTCGGCGGTGAGCGCCGACGCCACCTCGCCGCAGCCGTGGCCGCCCATGCCGTCGCATAGCACGAGCACGCGGCTCTCGGCCGTAGGCTCGGCGGGCACTATGCAGTCTTCCTGATTGGAGCGCGGGCCGAGCTGGCAGAAGGATGATATTTGTTTGATTGTCAACATAGTGAGGAGTTATTTCTTCACCACCTCACGGCCGCAGTAGTGGCAGAAGCGGGTGGTGTTGTCGGTTCGGAGGTCGATGTATCGCTGGCAGCGTGGGCACTGTATGCGCGCGGCGTTTTCGGGCACGGAATCTTCGCGATGAATCACGGTGTCCTTGCCGCAGTGCTGGCACATGCGCTCGGCGCGTGCGGTGCGGCGCCCGCAGTGGGGGCATATCTTGGTGCTGGCCCAATCGGAGGTTTGAGAGGTGCTCGGAGAACTCGGAGTGCTCGGAGAACTCGGAGAACTCGGAGTGCTCGGAGAGCTCGGCTTGCTCTGAGAATTGCTTTCAGGTGCTGCTGCGGTGTCCTTGCCGCAGATTTCGCACATGCGTTCCTCGCGCGAGGTGCGGCTGCCGCAATGGGGGCAAAGTTTCTCCTTGCTCCAGTCCATTGGCCCGTCGGGACGGCGGCGTTCGGGCTGCTTCGGCGGCTCGGGCTTTACCAGGCGCGTGCGGCAGTAGGGGCAGTAAGCATACTCGGCGTCGACCATATGCCCGCAGCTCTCGTTGGGGCACTTCACCTTGCCGGCGTGGCCGTCGATGGCAGCGAGCACGTCGTCGAAAGTGGCGTAGCGCAGCTTGGGAGCCTGGAGGATGCACTTGTCCACCACTGGGCCGAACACCTCGTCGTCGACCAGGGCGTCGGGGTCGGTGGTGCCGGTGAGGAGGTAGTGGAGGGTCTGGCCGAAGGAGTAGATGTCGGCGGCGAAGGTGAGCTTTCCGCCGAGGCGCTGCTCGGGGGCGGCGTAGGCCAGCGTGCCGGCGAAGGCCGACTCGCCCGATGTGGTCACCACGGTCACGTTGGCGGCACCGGCCACGATGTCGGCGTTGGCGCCCACCACCTTGGCTATGCCGAAGTCGATGATTTTCACCGTGCCCTCGGAGGTGAGGAAGAGGTTTGAGGGCTTGAGGTCGAGGTGAAGCACGTTCTTGGCGTGGGCGTGCTTCATGCCGGCGATTACCTGGCGTGCGATGTCGCGCACACGGTCGACGGGCATGGCACCGTTCTCGGCCACGTGCTTCTCGAGGGTCATGCCGTCGAGCCACTCCATCTCGAGCACCGTGACGGTGTGTCCGTCGGGCATCGTGAAGGGGTACGCGTCGTATACGTCGACGATGTTGGGGTGCCGGAGGTCGCTGAGCAGCTGTATCTCTTGCAGAAACATCTGGCTAAGCTTGGGATTGTTGGCCGCGCGGTCGGGGCGCAGGAGCTTGAAGGCACGGCGGAAGTGTCCCTTCGTACCTTTGTAGACCAGCGCCATGCCGCCCTCGTAGGGCGGCTCCTCAAGATTGAAACCTCTGATGTTTATAGCCATATCTGTTCGGTTTTATTCTGCTTCCAATATAAATACGGAATTTCCCGCTTTTATTTCGTCGCCGTGACGAATTTTTGCGCTGTCGCGGCAAAAAGGCACGAAGCGCGGGTCGAGGGCTTCGGTGCCGTTGAGCATTGTGGGCGAGCTTTGGCTGAGGCTGCGCAGGGTGTAGACATACATGCCGTCGGCGCCGCGCTCGGCCTCGACGGTGAAGTGCAGGCGGCTCATCGAGGGGTCGCCGCCCACGGTGTTGTCGCAGTCGTCGGCGCGGCCGAAGCTGTTCAGGCCGTCGTGGAGCGGAAAGCGGCGCGTGCCCATCAGCAGAGCCGCCGCGGGTCCGCCGGCACCGGCGCCTATCTTCGATGTGATGGCGCCCAGGCATGTGGCGAAGAGGTGCGAGTAGCTGCCCCGGCTGCCCGAGAGTGTGCGCACGGCACGCACGCTGCCGGCGTTGTGCGAGCGCATGTGTGCGCCCAGCATCTCGCCTATGAGGGGTATGGCGGTGCTGCCGCCCACAAAGAGCACCTGCCCCACGTCGGCCCACGAGCGGCCGGCGGTGCTTATCACGTGGTCGCAGGCATCGAAGGTGAGGCGCAGGCGCGGGCGGATGAGCTCGTTGAAGGTGTCGCGCGTGAGCGTCACGGTCTCGCCGTTGCTCATCACCTGCGTGGCCTGCGGCTCGACCGACAGCGTCTCTTTGAGCTGGCGGCACGCGCGGTAGTCGGCCAGGCGGTCGGTGCGTTTGAGGGGCTTTCCGGCTTCGCGCATGAGGCCGGCGATGTGGCGGTAGATGTCGGCGTCGAAGAACTGGCCTCCGCAGTCGACGCCGCCCTCTCCGAGGATGCGCGGCGAGGTGCCCGAGGTGTCGACGAGCACGGGGTCGAAGGTGCCTCCGCCGAGGTCGTAGACCAGCGTGAGCTTCTTGGGCGTGGCGCCGTTGACCCACGCGAAATGCAGGGCTGCGGCATGGGGCTCGGGCATGAACTCCACGTCGACAAATCCGGCCCTCTCGGCCGCACGGCGCATCACCTCCTTGCGGCTGTCGGTGGCGGTGTAGACGGCTGGCACCGTCAGGAGGACTTTCGAGTGCGGCGTGCCGTTGTTGTCGAGCTCGGCGGCGTGGCGCACGAAGGTGAGGATTTCGGCCACTATGTCCTCGTAGTTGCGGCCGTTGATGTCGGCGGGGTCGGCGATGCCGAGCTTGAATTCCTGCTTGAAGTATTCGGGATATCGGTCGCGCTGCACCTCGGCGTTGCCGCACACCAGAATCTGCCCGTCGGGGAGCACGCAGGCCACGGTGGGGAAGAGCTGCGTGTTGCCGTAGGTCACGGTGTGGGGCACGCCGCCCACCAGGAAGGCGGCGGCGGTATTGCATGTGCCGAAGTCGACGGCGAGCCAGTTGTCTTGTTCTGCCATAGGGGGTTACTTGTTGAAAAGGAAGGCGCTGGCCATGTTGTAGGCGTACTTCATCTGCTGTATGCGGAAGCGCAGCGCCTCGTAGGAGGCGAGCAACACGGCCATCCACCGGCGCTCGGCGGGGTCGGGTTCGAGAGCCATGGCGCGGCGCCACTCTTTCTCGCGTGCGCGGGCGGTGGCCAGGAGGGTGTCGGTGTCGGTGCCGTCGGGGAGGCCCAGACGCTGCGGCGCCGTACTGCCTTGCTCGCCGAAGAGGCGGCAGCACTCGGCCACGGTGTCGTCGTCGAGGTCGAGCTCGTGGTTGTAGATGGCGTTGAGGAGCTCGTACTCGCGGTGCTCCTGCGCCAGCGAGCTGAAAGTGTCGGCCACTCGCTGCTCTATCTGCGCCAGGATGTCGGCGTGGGCCTTTATCGACACGCGGCCGCGCACGCGGCGCAGCGCCGATGCTATGTGGCGGCTGGCGCTCTCAATCTTGATGAGGCGCGCGCGGAGGCCGAAGTGCGAGTAGAGGGTGCGGCTGAAACGCTCGGCGCCGCTGGCCTCGAGGTAGCGGCGGCGTAGGTCGTCGAAGCTCAGGCCGGGGTTCTCGGCGAAGGCATCGACGGCCACGGCCACGCCGTAGAGGTCGATTTTGTCGGCTATCTCCTTGCGGCGCTGCGGCGTGAGGGGCCCGGGGCCGTCGGTGGAGAGAAAGAGCGGCATGGCCACCAGCGAGCGGCGCAGGGCATCGGCGTCGGCCTCGCAGGCGGCGCGGAGGTCGCGGTATACGGCCTCGTCGAGCGTCGAGGCGTTGAGATACATCAGCGCCGACACCGGGTATATGTCGAAGAGGGTCTTCGAGAGCATGGCGTTGCGGCGCTGGAGGCCGCGCACGGTCTTGTCGCCGAGCTCGAGGGCGCTCTTCTGCCTGGGCCACTCCGACTCCTTCCACAGCACGTCGATTTTGGTGAGGACGCCTATGGCGTTGAGGGGCGTGAAGGATGTTTCGCCGCCGTTGAAGTCGCGCACTATGTCGAGCACGCTCTCGTGCATCGACTTGGTGAAGAGCATGATGACGGCATCGGGGTGCACGCGCTGGATGAAGTCGAGGGTGTTCTGCGAGTCCTTCTTGCGCAGGGCGTCGAGGCCGGGGGTGTCGATGATGTTGATGTCGCGGAGTATTTCGGCGTCGTCGAAAATCTCTATGTAGCTGATGTTGTCGAGGTTGCCGCCCTCGACGGTAGCCAGGGCGTCGAGCTCGCGGCGCGGCACACGGCGCGGCGGCGTGGAGTCCTTGTGGTGGATTACGACGTCGGCCTGCGGGTCGCCGTATTTGAGCCAGCACACGTTGAAGGTCACCTCCTTCTGGCCCGTGGGCAGGAGTTCGTCCTTGCCCAGGACGGCGTTGACGAGCGTCGACTTCGACGAGCTAATCTTGCCTATCACGGCCAGCTGCATGGGCTGCTCGATGGTGGCCGCGGCACGCCCGAGGGCCTCGGCGAGAGGCACGAACTCGGCGTGCTCGGGCACCATGGCGCGGAGGTCGGCCAGACGTGCGGCTATGTCGTGCTGCTGATCGGCGGCCATCGCGGGGTCAGATTTCGTTGAGCTCCTCGAGGGCCTTCTCGAGGGGTTTGATTTTGTTCTGCAAGGCCACGCGGTTGGTGGTGGCCTGCGCCATGTCGCGCTTCACCTCCTGGATGTTGCGCAGGGCCTCCTGCGAGCTGTCGCGGTAGGCCTGCATACGCTCCGAGAGGACGCGCAGCCATTCCTGCTCGAACTCCTGGAAGCGCGTCTCCACGTTGAGGCGCAGGTTGGAGGTTGCGGCGTTGATCTGCGGGATGAAAATCTGGCGCAGCTGCTGCTCCACGTTGCTCTCCTGGGCCTGCTGCATGTTCTCTGCGGCCACGGCCACGCCTACGCCGGCGGCTATCCAGCCTACGACGGGAACGACGCTGAGGGCACCCATGATGCCCATCGACACCAGGCCGGCGCCGCCCATGGCCGACATTATGCGCTTGTTCATGGGCAGTTTGGTGACGGGCGCGTGGGTCGACACCGACGCCGAGTACTGCGGAGCCTTGTAGTTGAGCGAGCCGCCGAACTGCGGCATGGCGGCTATCTGGCCGAACATCTCGTTGAGGCGCAGCGACACTTCCGACGAGAGGTTGCCCAGCTTGTCGTTGATGTTGCGGCCCAGCCATGCGCCGGCGCGGTCGGTGGCCATGCTGCGGGCTTTTTCGAGAAGCGCCGTGAGCTCGCCCGACGACAGGGAGATTGAAGCCGTGTTGAGGTAGGCCAGCAGCTCCTCGCGCTTGCTGTTGAGGGTCTGCTTTATGGAGAGGCGGAAGGGGCTCATGGGGTTGTTGAGCTCAACCAGTCGGCGCTCGTAGTCGTCCTTCTGCGCCATGAGCTCGTTGATGCGCTCGGGGTTGGGCGCCTCTATCTGCTCGAGCTGCGCCTGCAGGGGGTTGAGCGCGAGAGTGATGAGCTCCACGAGGTCGGCGGCAACGAGGTCGGTGCGGGCGTCGCGCTCGGCCTGCGCAAGACTGTCGATGGCGGCGCGGAGGGCGCCGAAGTTGCTCTCGCCGTAGCCCACGCCGGGGTTGAGCTCGGCCACGGAGCTTACGGGTATGCACTGCACCTCGTCGGGAGTGACGCCGGCGCGGTCGGCGAGCTTGGCGGCGGTATCGGCGGTGATGTCGGCCACGTCGCCCTCGCCTTTGAGGTCTATCTTATTGATTACCACCACCGAGCGGCGGCAGTAGCGCTTCACTCGGTCTTTGAAGAAGTCGAGCTCGGCCTCGGTGAGGGGCTCGTTGCAGTCGGTCATGAACACGCCCACCTCGGCCCGCGGCAGGAAGAAGTTGGTGAGCATGGCGTGGCGAGGGTCGAGGCCGCCCACACCCGGGGTGTCGATTACGGTCAGGCCTTTTTTGAGGCTTTCGAGCGGCAGACGGATGTCGACATAGATGGTGTTGTCGATTTCGTCGGCGGTGCCCACGGTGTAGTCTTCGAGCTCGTCGAAGGATATTTCCTCGCTCTGGATATTGTTGAGGTCGCCGAAATAGCGCGTCACCGACGGCGTCTCGCCGTAGCTTATTATCGACGACACCGAAGTGCAGATGTCGGTGTCGGTGGGGCACAGGCGGCGGCCAATGAGCGCGTTGATGAAGGTCGATTTGCCGCGCTTGAACTCGCCGCAGACGAGCACCGTCACCGGCCGCTCCGTCTCCTGGTCGAGGCGGTCGCGCAGGGCTGCGAGCTGCTCTTCCATGCCGGCGGCTTTGAGGGGATTTGCCATGGCCGCTGCGAGCACACGCACGCGGTCGAGTTTATTGTTGTGTGTCTGTTCCATTGCCATGTAGTTTATTGGTTTTGCAAATATACGCAATTTTCCAAAAATTTCCCCCCGAAACGCAATGAAAAATCACCAGCAATATTTGCTGATTTGTAAAATTCTTTGTAATTTTGTAACATCGTATTAGAACCAGCTGAC
>CABRZA010000107.1 GCA_902475285.1 uncultured Porphyromonadaceae bacterium | reverse complement strand
ACTCGACTGAAACCAAGGGCCTTGATATGCAAGATATGTAGACCGACAATGAAAATTCTGTTGAGGAGACATTCCCCTTATAAGAAACTTGCAAAAATTGCAGATTAAACAGACAAGTGCGGAATTGGGGCAGGGCGCTCCGTGCCTATTATGCCTTGCTGCTTATTTCTTCCATCATCCGCTGGCTGCCCATTTGCCAATATGCCGCCGATTTGCTAACTTTGTAGTAAAATAACGACTTATGGCAGAAGAAAGAGACATACGCAGCGAGGCCTCCGACGATTTCGACATCCGCCGCCAGGCCGCAGCTTCCGACAGCGACGTGGAGAAGGCCCTCCGGCCGGGGCGTTTCGAGTCGTTCAACGGCCAGGAGAAGATTGTGGAGAATCTCCGCGTCTTTGTCAAGGCCGCCGCGCTGCGCCACGAGGCTCTCGACCACATACTGCTCTTCGGCCCTCCCGGCCTGGGAAAGACTACCCTCGCCGGCATCGTGGCCAACGAGCTTGGAGTGGGCCTTAAAATAACCTCCGGCCCCGTTCTCGACAAGCCCGGCGACCTCGCCGGCATCCTCACCTCGCTCGAAGAGAACGACGTGCTTTTCATCGACGAGATACACCGCCTCAGCCCCGTGGTGGAGGAGTACCTCTACTCGGCAATGGAGGACTACCGCATCGACATAATGATCGACAAGGGCCCCGGCGCGCGCAGCGTGCAGCTCTCGCTCAGCCCCTTCACCCTCGTGGGCGCCACCACCCGCAGCGGTCTGCTGACCAGGCCTTTGCTGGCGCGCTTCGGCATACAATGCCACCTCGACTACTACGACCAGAAGGTGCTCCGCGCCATAGTGCTCCGCTCGGCGCGCCTCCTCGGCGTGGGCTGCTCGCCCGATGCCGCCGACGAGATTGCCATGCGAAGCCGCGGCACACCCCGTATTGCCAACGCCCTGCTGCGCCGCGTGCGCGACTTCGCTCAGGTGAAAGGCTCCGGCGAAATCGACACCCCCATAGCCCGCTACGCCCTCGAGGCGCTCAACATCGACCGCTACGGCCTCGACGAAATCGACAACAAGATTCTCCGAACCATCATCGAGAAGTTCCACGGCGGCCCCGTGGGCCTCAGCACCATAGCCACCGCCCTGGGCGAGGACGCCGGAACCATCGAGGAGGTCTACGAGCCTTACCTTGTCATGGAAGGCTTCATCAAGCGCACGCCCCGCGGCCGCGAAGTCACCCCCCTGGCCTACAAACACCTGGGCCTGCACCGCACCGACACCCCCGACCTTTTCTCCGATGCCCAGGCATAAGAAATCCGACGAGCTGATGGAGAAAATCTCCATCCTCCCCGACACCCCCGGCGTATACATGTACTTCGACAAGGAGGGCACCGTAATATACGTGGGCAAGGCCAAGAACCTCAAGCGCCGCGTGTCGAGCTACTTCAACCGCACCCACGATGTGCTCCGTACCAACCTGCTGGTGCGCAACATAGCCGACATGAAGTATATCGTCGTGCCCACCGAGCAGGACGCCCTCAACCTGGAAAACTCAATGATTAAGGAGTACAAGCCCCGCTACAACGTGCTCCTCAAAGACGACAAGTCGTACCCCTGGATAGTGGTCACCAACGAGCTCTATCCCCGCGTGTTCCTCACGCGCAAGCATGTGCGCGACGGCTCGAAGTACTACGGCCCCTACACCAATACCGCCGTGGCCCGCACCGTGCTCGACCTCATCGCCCGTCTCTACCCCGTGCGCACCTGCCGCCACGCCATCACTCCCGAGTACATCGCCAAGGGCAAGGGGCGGCTGTGCCTGCAATACCACATCCGCAAGTGCCGAGGCTGCTGCACCGGCGCCATCGACGCAGCCACCTACGGCGCATACATCGACCAGATACGGCGCATACTCCGCGGCGAGACACAGGAGCTTCTCGCCTACCTCCGCGAGCAGATGGAGGCCCTCGCCGCCGAGATGCGCTTCGAGGAGGCGCAGGAGCTCAAAGAGAGCTACAAACTCCTCGAAAACTACCGCTCGAAGAGCGTCATTGTGAGCCAGACAATGGGCGACGTCGACGTCTTCGGTTTCGACGACGACGGCGGCAACGACGTGTATGTCAACTACATGCATGTGCGCCGCGGTGCCGTGGTGCGCAGCGTCACCCTCCGCTACCGCCGTTCGCTCGAAGAGGAGAAGTCCCAGATTCTCGGCTACGCCATGGACGAGATCCGCACCTCGCTCGGTGTCGGTTTCGACGAAGTCGTCGTGGCCGAGGCGCCCGAGGTGGAGATTCCCGGCGTCACTTTCACCATACCCCGCCGCGGCGACAAGGCCAAGCTCCTCGAGGTGAGCGAGCGCAACGCCCGCCAGAACCGCATCGACGACCTCAAGCACCTCGAGCGCCACAACCCCGAGGAGCGCACCGACCGCCTCCTCGAGCGCATCAAGGCCGACTTCCGCCTCTCCGAGTTGCCCCGCCACATAGAGTGCTTCGACAACTCCAACATCCAGGGCACCAACCCCGTGGCCTCGTGCGTGGTGTTCCGCAACGGCCGCCCCTCAAAGCGCGACTACCGCCACTTCAATATAAAAACCGTGGAGGGCCCCGACGACTTCGCCTCCATGAAGGAGGTGCTCACGCGCCGCTACACGCGCCTCATGCAGGAAGGGCAGGAGCTGCCGCAGCTCATCGTGGTCGACGGCGGCAAGGGCCAGCTCAGCTCGGCCGTCGAAGCCCTCGACGGAATGGGCCTCCGGGGCAAGATAGCCGTAGTGGGCATCGCAAAACGCCTCGAAGAGATTTACTTCCCCGGCGACTCCGTGCCGCTCTACATCGACAAGAATTCCGAGACCCTCCGCGTGGTGCAGCACCTCCGCGACGAGGCGCACCGCTTCGGCATAACACACCACCGCAACCGCCGCAGCGCCTCGGCCCTCGTGGGCGAGCTCGACGGCATCAAGGGCGTGGGGCCTAGCACCGCCGAGGCGCTCCTCCGCCACTTCAAGAGCGTGAAGCGCATCCGCGAGGCCGACATCGACGACATCGCCGCCGTCGTGGGCCCCGCAAAAGCCTCCATCGTCCACGCCGCCCTCCACGCTGACGAATAGCCGTCGCCTCCATAAGTAACTCGCAAAAATTAGCTGCGAATTTAACATAAAAAGCAGCCCCTGGAGGCTGCTTTTTTATGGTTCCGAAGAATGATTAGCCTTCCACGTTGGGCACGGGACCGAAGCGGTTGGGCTGCATCTCGCTGTCCTTGGCAAACCAAATGATGAGCAGAATCCAGCCTACGAGGGGCACGAGGCCGATGAAGTACCATCCGCCGGCACGGCCTATGTCGTGAAGACGACGCCATGCAAGGCCGAGATTTGGAAGAAGGAGGGCAAGGCTCACGAGGGCCGAGAGGATATTGCCGAGAGTTTCGCCGAGTATACCGCCTATCACCGAGCATACGGCTCCGCAGATGAAGGCGAAGAGTGCGAACCACCAGAATTCCGAGCGCGAGGCGCGGCCCTGGAAGCAGCAGTAGTTCTGGAAGGCGCGCTGCACGGCCTCCTGGAAGGTGACTTGTCGCTGATACATAACAGGATGTTTTTAAGGTTTATATTAAGGTGTTGGTTTTATTCCTTTGTGCCGTAGGCAAGGTCGCCGGCGTCGCCGAGGCCGGGCACTATGTAGCTGTGCGCGTTGATTTCGTCGTCGATCACGCCCACCCACAGCTCGCTGTCGGCGGGCATGACGCTCTGCATGTAGTCGACGGCCTTGCGCGAGGCTATCACCGAGGCTATGTGCAGCTTGGAGGGAGTGCCCTTGGTGAGCAGGGCGCGGTAGCTCAGCTCCATCGAGGCGCCCGTGGCAAGCATCGGGTCGACCAGAACGAGTGTCTTGCCGTCGAGAAGCGGCGAGGCGAGGTACTCGATGCATACGTCGAAGTTCTCCTTCTCCTTATATTTGCGGTAGGCCGACACAAAGGCGTTCTCGGCGTTGTCGAAGTAGCGCAGGAAACCCTGGTGGAATGGCACGCCGGCGCGGAAGATGGTGGCGAGAACTATTTTTTCGTCGAGCACCTGGCACTGTGCCTCCACGCCCAGAGGTGTGGGAACGGCCACGGTGGCATAGTGCATGTCCTTCGACAGCTCGTAGGCGAAAATTTCGCCCAGGCGCTCGAGGTTGCGGCGGAAGCGGAGGCGGTCGGTCTGCACGCCGGTGTCGCGCATCTCGGCCAGGTACTGGCTCACGAGCGACGGATGTTCGGCAAAGTTATGTACTTTCATATCGTGTTCGGTTTTAGTTAGAGTTGGTAGCCGTCGTCGGTGGCGCGTTTCTGCATGCGCTTGATGCGCGCGTCGAGGTCGGGGTGCGACGAGAAGAGCTGGTTGAGCTTGCTGCTCTTGGCGTCGCCCTGGAGCTCTTTGAGCTTCATGAACGATTTGGCCATCGCCGCCGGGTTCTTGCCGTGGCTTTTGAGGAAGTCGTAGCCGTAGTCGTCGGCCGCCGTCTCCTGCTTCTTCGAGTAGGATGCGCCGGCGAGGGCTTCGCCGAGCTTGCCCAGCTGCGAGTCGGTGAGGGCGGCGGCGGTCTTGTTGGTGCCGGCAGCGGCGTCGAGGAGTGCCGACGTAAGGAGTGCCTGCTTGAAGGCCTTCTTGGAGTCCTTGTGGGCCACATGGCCTATCTCATGGCCGATGACGCCGAGGAGCTCGTCGTCGCTCATTATGTCCATCAGCGACGAGAACACGCGCACGCTTCCGTCGGCGCATGCGAAGGCGTTCACGTCGATAACATCGTATACCTTGAAATTCAGAGGTATGCCCTCGGCCGAGGTGAGTCCGGCGGTGAGCGAGTCGAGGCGCCGGGTGTAGGGGCTGTCGGCGGGCGTCACGGGGTTGTGGGCGTCCATCCAGTCGATGTATTCCTTCACGTAGGCCGCCATCTGTTGGTCGGTGAGGGTTACGGCCTGGGCGGCCTTTCCCAGCCCCTGGGCCATGCGGCCGAGATTGAGTTGTGCCGGCGAGGAGAAGGCCGTCGACAGAGCGAAGAGAGTCAGAGCTATTGTCCGAATTTTCATTGCATAGTGATGTTGGTAGTTGTAGTGCCGGCATATATGTCGGCCATCAGTCGCTTGCGCTCGCAGCGCAGCACGCGCCCCGGAAATTCGCGGGGAAAGGAGTGGTTGTGCGTTGCCACCACCACGGCGGTTCCCGTGGTGCGGCTTATCTCGTGGAGGTGCGACATTATGTTGTGCCCCGTGGCGGGGTCGAGGTTGCCGGTGGGCTCGTCGGCGAGGATTAGCGAGGGGCTGTTGAGCAGGGCGCGGGCTATGGCTATGCGCTGCTGCTCGCCGCCGGAGAGCTGGTGGGGCATCTTGTAGGCCTTCGTTGTCATGCCGGTGAGCTCGAGCACCTTGTCGATGCGCTCCTCGCGCTCCTTGCGCGAGCGCCAGCCGGTGGCGGCGAGCACGAAGTCGAGGTTGGCGTAGGCCGTACGGTCGGGAAGGAGCTGGAAGTCCTGGAATACGATGCCTATGCGGCGGCGCAGGTAGGGCACGTCGCGGCGGCGCAGGGCAAGGAGGTCATAGTCCATCACGCGCGCCTCGCCGGTGGTTAGGGGTACTTCGGCGTAGACGGTTTTCATAAGCGACGTCTTGCCCGAGCCCACGGCGCCGAGGAGATACACGAACTCCCCTTCGGCCACGGTCCAGTCGACGTCTTTGAGTGCCACGTGCTCGTTGCGGAGCACCTCCACGCCGTGATATTCTATGATATTTGCCATTATTAAACAAGCTCTTATTTTGCCAGGCAGGCATCGAGCTGCTCCTCGATGGCCTTTCGGTCGAGGTGCTGCCCTATGATTACGAGTTTTATCATTCGGTCGCCGTAGACGGGGTCCCAGTCGCGTGCCAGGCCGGGCTCGTTCTCCATGAAGCGCGCGAGCTCATCCTCGGGGGCGGTGGCATACCAGTAGCCGGCTTCGGTGAGTTTCTTCTGCACGCCGGCCTGCTCGAAGAGGTAGCTCATGTCGCTGTTGTGCTTGAAGTAAATCACGCCCTTGGCGCGGATGATGTTCTTGGGCCACAGCGAGGCCACGAAGCGGTCGAAGCGGTTGATGTCGAAGCCGGGCCGGCGGTAGTATACGAAGGTCTGTATGCCGTACTCCTCGGCCTCGCCTTCGCCGTGATGGTGGTGGCAGCAGCACACGCCGTGCTCGTGGTCGCAGTGCGAGTGGTCGTCGTGCTCATCGTCGTGGTCGTGGTGGTGATGGTGGCCGTGCTCCTCCCCGTCGTGGTCATGGTCGTGGTGATGATGGTGATGGCCGTGGGCCTCCTCCTCCATCTCCTCGGTGGGAGCCTTCTCTATCTCGCTCACCCACGAGGCCGACGTAGCTACCGACTCGTAGTCGAACAGCCCCGTGTTTATCAGCTCAGAAAGGTCCACGTCGGCGTAGTCGCACTCTATGATTTTTGCCTTGGGCTGTATGGCTCTGATTATAGCCTTGATGCGGCCGGCCTCCTCGGGTGTAACTTCCGATATCTTGTTGAGCAGGATGATGTTGCAGAACTCTATCTGCTGTATCACAAGGTTTTCGATGTCGTCCTCGTCGATGTTCTTTGCCGTCAGGGCGTCGCCGCAGCCGAATTCGCTTTTGAGCCTCAGGGCGTCGACCACGGTGCATATGCAGTCGAGGCGGGGCACGCCGCCGCGCTGATAGCGCTCTTCGAGCGAGGGCATCGAACATATTGTCCGCGCAATGGGCTCGGGCTCGCATATGCCGCTGGCCTCGATCACGATGTAGTCGAAAGTGCCGGCAGCCACGAGGTCGCTAAGCTGCTCCACGAGGTCCATTTTCAGGGTGCAGCATATGCAGCCGTTTTGCAGGGCCACGAGGTCGCTCGAATCGGCGCCTCCCACCACGCCGCCTTTCTGAATGAGGTCGGCGTCGATGTTTACCTCGCCTATATCGTTGACTATCACGGCAAATTTTATACCGCGTTCGTTGGTGAGAATACGGTTAAGAAGCGTAGTTTTGCCGCTGCCCAGATAGCCCGTCAGCAGCAGCACGGGAATATCGCGTTTCATATCTATACCATATACTGAGGCGCACGCTCGGCGCATGTGCCAATTCTTCGCAAAGATACAAATTTTTTTCTTTCCCCGATTGTCCGGCGCTTTTTTTTTCGCCGCCGTGCGGGAAGGTGCTTAAAGTGGGGTGATGCGGGAAGATGGGTTTCATTTCGGGATGTGGTGATCAGGGTTGATGATGCAGTTTTGATTTCGGGTGCGGGGTCGATGTCGTGGTAAATTTTGGCGAAAGTTTTCATGCGGCGTTGAATTATGATGCAAAGTTACGACCGCCCCGTGCGGATTATCCCCGATTTTTTCCCAATGGGAAAAAGTAGGCCCAAAAAGGCCGTTTTTAACCTTCGTTAACGCGGCGGGGCGGCCCCCTTGTTTTGAAAACCCACTTTCGCACAGCACTTTACCTGTCAAGAGTCTGAACGAAAAAATCAAAGCCAAAAAAAATTTCCCCCAAAGGTGGCGGCGGTGGGGGAATCCCTCTCGTCAGAGAGGGTAGGGGGTTCTATATCTTTTATCTTTTTCTTATTATATATAAGTGGCAAACTAAGTGAAAACACAGCCGCTGCACATTAGCTGCACACCCGTTGCACACCCGATTTCCGCTCGCCCCAAAAATCGCCCCCACAAGGCATTGTAGGCCCGATTTTCGATGCACACCCGTTGCACACCCGTTGCACAACCAATGCACAGCCGTTGCACATCCACAGCACGAAAGCCAGCCGGTTGGCCGCCCCCCACAAAGAAACCGCCGCTGTGAGGCACGGCGGCGGTTTGAGGTAGGGATCTTATGTTCTTCTGTCTAAAAATAATTCGTCGCTGAAATGCTTTCCGACGTGATGGGTCGGCCAAGTTTCCACCATCCGCTGCGGGGGGAACCTCCCCTGCCTGATTTATTTCAAAGCGGATAATTTTCACTTGCTCACATTTTTATGGTGTTGGTAAAATACTAGGTATTGATTATCCAGGTGGCATTGTTTTTGGCGCCGGATCGGCTAAGGAGGCCTTTTTCTTTCAACACGCTGATGATGCGGTCGACGGTTCGGCGGGAGAGGTGCGTGTTGGCCACTATGCCGGCTATTGAAATTTTCGGGGCCCGGGATATTGAACGGATTACGGCCAGTTCGTTCAATGATAATTGGGAACTTGAAGAGTGTGACGTTTCCAAAACGCCATTTTGGCGTTTAGTGTCGCTCAAAACGTCGACTTGCCCTGCCTCCAGGATCCAGCGTATGTGCAATGTACGGTTTCTGAGGTCGGCGGGAATGCCAAAGAGAGCAAAATTCATGAAACGCTCCAGAGGTTCGAACGTACGGTGTACGCCTTTTGGAATATTCTCGTATTGAGAACGGACAAGAGCATTGCGGAAGAACCAGGAGTGTTTTTCAAAACTGCGGTTGTTGACGTCGAAACCAAAACTTTTGAGATATTTGATAAGGAATACGGCTGTTGTCCGTGTGTTGCCTTCACCGAAGGGGTGTATCTGCCAGATGCCGGAAATAAATCTTGCAATATGCCTTG
>CABRZA010000106.1 GCA_902475285.1 uncultured Porphyromonadaceae bacterium | reverse complement strand
AGGTTGGGCGAAGAATCCCGAAAAAAGCGCCAAAGGAGGCAGGAGGAGAAAAAAGTGGCTAAAAAATTTGGAAACGCGTCGAAAATGTAGTAATTTTGCAGCACCGATTATGTCCAAAACATTGACAGACAGTCGTCGCGGCGCTCTACGGCCTTAGAGCAAAGCGAATGACGGTCGAATTATGTAATTTAAAATCAACTAATTAAAAGTGGATACCATTAGCTATCGCACCGAGTTTCCGAACGCCCAGGAGGTAGAGCACCGCTGGGTAGTTATCGATGCCACCGACCAGGTGCTTGGCCGTCTTTGCGCCAAAGTTGCCAAGCTCCTCCGCGGCAAATACAAACCTTCCTACTCGCCGAACATGGAGTGTGGCGACAACGTCATCATCATCAACGCCGAGAAGGCCATCCTCACCGGCAAAAAGATGACCGACCGCATCTACCTCAACTTCACCGGCTACCCCGGCGGCCAGCGCGAGCTGACACCCGAGGTACTGATGCGCAAATCGCACAACAAGCACCTCAAGCCCGGCATCCATCCGCTGTATGTACGCGTGATGAAAGGCATGCTCCCCAAGAACCGCCTCGGCCGTCGCCTGATAGAGAACATGCATGTGTACAACGGTCCGGAGCATCCCCATGCCGCCCAGGAACCCGTGGTAATCGACATTAACAAACTGAAATAATCGCAAGCATGGAAACAGTAAATGCAGTGGGCCGCCGCAAAGCCGCCGTAGCCCGTGTTATCGTCAAGGAAGGCAGCGGTGTGATCACCATCAACAAGCGTCCTCTGGAAGTGTACTTCCCCTCGTCGATACTTCAGTATATCGTAAAGCAGCCTCTGACGACCCTCGACTGCGCCGAGAAATATGACATCCACGTCAACCTCGACGGCGGCGGTTACAAAGGCCAGGCCGAAGCCCTTCGTCTGGGTATCGCCCGCGCACTGGTAAAAATCAACCCCGACGACAAGGCCGTACTGCGCAAGCATGGCTTCATGACCCGCGACCCGCGCGCCGTAGAGCGTAAGAAACCCGGTCAGCCCAAGGCCCGCAAGCGCTTCCAGTTCTCCAAACGCTAAACCTCGGATCGATATATGCGGCGTGTTGACATCCAGCACGTTGCAGCCTAATAAGTGTTTAGTATCTAAACCGTGGCGACGGCGCCCGGCGCCCTACCCCGCGGTTGCATAAGACAAAAGAAAGTAAACCTAACAACAACAACTCAAATGCAAACACCCACATTTGACCAGCTCCTCGAAGCCGGCTGCCACTTCGGCCACCTCAAACGCAAATGGAACCCCGCCATGGCACCGTACATCTTCATGGAGCGCAACGGTATCCACATAATCGACCTCTACAAGACCGAGGCTAAGCTCAACGAAGCCGCCAACATCCTCCGCGGCATGGCCCGTCAGGGCAAGAAGGTGCTCTTCGTAGCCACCAAGAAGCAGGCCAAGCAGGTAATCGCCGACCTCGCCGCATCGGTAGGCATGCCCTACGTGATCGAGCGCTGGCCCGGCGGCATGCTCACCAACTTCCCCACCATCCGCAAGGCCGTGCGCAAGATGACCACCATCGACAAGATGAGCAAGGACGGCACGTTCGACAACCTGTCGAAGCGCGAACGCCTTCAGATCACCCGTCAGCGCGCCAAGCTCGAGAAGACTCTCGGCAGCATCGCCGACCTGAACCGTCTTCCGTCGGCCCTCTTCGTAGTCGACGTGCTCAAAGAGCGCATCGCCGTAGCTGAGGCCAACCGTCTGGGCATCCCCGTAATCGCCATGGTCGATACCAACTCCGACCCGTCGACCGTCGACTACGTAATCCCCGCCAACGACGACGCTTCGAAGTCGATCGAGCTCATCGCCGGCACCCTCGTAGCCGCCATGGCCGAAGGACTTGAAGAGCGCAAGGCCGAGAAGCTCGACGAGAACGCAGCCGCCGACGAGGCAGCCGCCGCCGCTCCCCGCCGCGAACGCCGCCGCGTGCGCCGCAACGACAACGCCGAAGCCGAAGCTCCCGCAGCCGAAGCCGCCGCTGCCGAAGAAGCTCCCGCAGCTGAAGCCGAATAAGAAACCAAACGAATGTTCGGCCGGCACGGGAAAACTGTCGGCCGGACATCTGTAATTTATAATAACAACGACAAAAAACTACCCCTATGGCAGTAACAATAGCAGAAATCAACAAGCTGCGCCATCTCACCAGCGCCGGCATGATGGACTGCAAGAAAGCTCTCACCGAGGCCAACGGCGACATGGATGCCGCAGTTGAAATCCTCCGCAAGAAAGGTCAGGCCGTAGCCGCCAAGCGCGAAGACCGCCAGGCCGCCGAAGGTTGCGTTCTGGCAAAGAACGACGGCAACTTCGTGGCCATGCTCGCCCTCTGCTGCGAGACCGACTTCGTTGCCAAGAACCAGGGCTTCGTAGCCCTCACCCAGGCTATCCTCGATGCTGCCGTGGCCGCCCGCGCCAAGAGCCTCGACGAGGTGAAGGCCCTTACGGTCAACGGCATGGCCATTGCCGACCTCATCACCGACGAGAGCGGCAAGACCGGCGAGAAAATCGAACTCGGCCGCTACGAATACCTCGAGGCCCCCTCGACGACCTCCTACGTTCACTTCGGCAACAAGCTCGGCACCATCGTAGGCTTCAACCTCGCCGACGTCGACGCAGAAGTAGCCCGCGACGTAGCCATGCAGGTTGCATCGATGAACCCCGTAGCCGTCGACCGCAACGCCGTTCCCCAGGCCACCATCGACACCGAGCTCAGCGTAGCCGTTGAGAAGACCAAGGAAGAACTGGTGAAGAAGGCCGTTGAAGCCGCCCTGAAAAAGGCCGGCCTCAACCCCAACCTCCTCGACAGCGAGGACCACATCGCCTCGAACATCGCCAAGGGCTGGCTCACCGAAGAGCAGGCCGAGCAGGGCCGTCAGATCATCGTCGAGACCGGCGCCGCCAAGGCTGCCAGCCTCCCCGAGCAGATGGTCAACAACATCGCCCAGGGCCGTCTGAACAAGTTCTTCAAGGAGAACTGCCTCATGGAGCAGGAGTACGTGAAGGACGGCAACCTCACCATCGGCCAGTTCCTCGAACAGGCACAGAAGGGTCTCGTTGCAATAGCGTTCAAGCGCATCAACCTGAATCAGGACTAAACCCACACATCGCCGCCGGTACCTGAAGCCGGCGGCGGTTTCAGGATGGTTCGGTAGCTCAGCTGGATAGAGCATCTGCCTTCTAAGCAGACGGTCATGAGTTCGAGTCTCATCCGAATCACCGCAATCCCCGGCGCCCCGTGGCCTCCGGGGATTTTTATTTCCTTCCAAGCCGGAAAATGCGCTTTTTTGCGTATCTTTGCAAATTGAAAAACAAGAGCAAGAAATTTCATCATATGAGCAAGATAATACTTACGGGCGACCGTCCGACAGGTCGTCTTCACTTGGGACACTACGTGGGGTCGCTGCGGCGCCGCGTGGAGTTGCAGAACTCGGGCGAGTTCGACAAGGTTTACATCATGATAGCCGACGCCCAGGCGCTTACCGACAACGCCGACAACCCTGAGAAAGTGCGCAGCAACATCATGGAGGTAGCCCTCGACTATCTCGCCTGCGGCCTCGACCCTACGAAGAGCACGATATTCATACAGTCGCAGGTGCCGGAGCTTTGCGAGCTGTCGTTCTACTACATGAATCTTGTTACGGTGTCGCGCCTTCAGCGCAACCCGACGGTGAAGACCGAAATCAAGATGCGCAACTTCGAGGCCAACATTCCCGTGGGCTTCTTCACCTACCCCATAAGCCAGGCCGCCGACATCACGGCGTTCAAGGCCACGACGGTACCCGTTGGCGAAGACCAGGAGCCGATGATAGAACAGACACGCGAGATAGTGCGCCGCTTCAACAATATCTACGGCGAGACTCTTGTGGAACCGGAAATTCTTCTGCCCACCAACGCCGCCTGCCTTCGCCTGCCCGGTACCGACGGCAAAGCCAAGATGAGCAAATCGCTTGGCAACTGCATCTATCTGTCGGACAGCGCCAAAGAGGTCAAAAAGAAGGTCAACAGCATGTACACCGACCCGCTGCACCTCACCATTGAATCGCCGGGACACCTCGAGGGGAACTGTCCATTCATCTATCTCGACGCCTTCGCCACCGACGACGACGTGCGCCGTCTGCTTCCCGAATACGACAGCCTTCAGGCGCTGAAAGAGCACTACTGCCACGGCGGTGTGGGCGACGGCACGGTGAAGAAGTTGCTTTGCGGTGTGCTCGAAAAGGTGCTCGTGCCCATTCGCGCCCGTCGCGCCGAATATGAAAAAGATTTGGGAGCCGTGGCCGAGATGCTCAAAGCCGGCAGCGAGGCAGCCCGCGAAGCCGCCGCCGCCACGCTCGACGACGTGCGCCATGCCATGCGAATAGATTACTTCAACGAGGGAAACACCTCGCTGAGAAAATAAGCGAAACCATATAAGAACGAAGCGCCCCGGCATTACCGTCGGGGCGCTTCGTTGTGACATTCATCCGATTAACACATCAAGACAGCATATTGTCGATCAGTTGGAATGGAGGACGGTGTTGATAAGATGGAGCTCTTCGGGGGAGAAGGCGGGAGCGTCGATGGCTTTGAGATTTGCCGTGAGCTGGCTTACGGACGATGCACCGATAATGACGGATGTCACCCTTTCGTCGATAAGAATCCAAGCGAGCGCCATCTGGGCCAGCGACTGACCGCGTGAGGAGGCTATTTCGTTGAGTTGCCGGGCTTTGGCAATCTTGTCGTCGGTTATCTGGGAGATTTGGAGGAATCCGGTGCTTTTGGCCGCACGGCTGTCGGCTGGAATGCCGTGAAGATATTTGTCGGTAAGCAAGCCCTGAGCAAGGGGCGAGAAAACGGTGATACCGCTGCCGTTGGCAGCTGCGAGAGGGAAATTCTCGGCGGCAGAAACCGTATCGAACATCGAATAGCGGTACTGGCTCAGCAGGCATGGCACCTTGGCCTCGGCAAGGAGCCGGTAGGCATACTCCTGCTCTTTTTGGGGGTATTTCGATATGCCGGCGTAGAGAGCCTTGCCGCTGCGGACGATGTCGATGAGTGCCTGCACTGTTTCTTCGACGGGCGTCACGCCATCGTAGCGGTGGCTGTAAAAGACATCGAAATATTCGAGGCCAGTGCGTCGGAGGCTGGCGTTGCACGATGCAATCAGATTCTTCCGCGAGGAATTTCCGCCATATACACCGGGCCACATGTCGTGGCCGGCTTTGGAGGAAATGAACAATTCGTCGCGGTGCGAGGCGAGATCGTCACTAAGGACTTTGCCGAAAGTAAGTTCGGCACTGCCGGGCGAGGGCCCGTAGTTATTGGCAAGGTCGAAATGACAGATGCCGTTGTCGAATGCCGTAAGAAGCATGTCGCGGGCTGTGGCGAAATCATCCACATCGCCGAAATTATGCCAAAGGCCCAGTGATATTGCGGGCAATTCAATGCCGCTGTTGCCACAACGTCGGTAGAGCATATGTTTGTCGGGGTTTGTTTTTTCAATGTTTATATACTGACGTCAGACCTTGTGCTGACGAAGATTCTCGGCATAGGTGGCTATCTTGCGGAGAGTAGCGGGGATGGGTATGCCCTGTGGGCAGTGCGATACGCATGCACCGCAGGAAATGCAGCGGTCGGCCTGGCGGAGGCGCGGCACGGAGCGGTCGTAGCCGAATAGGAAGGCCCGGCGCTCACGGTCGTAGGCCGGATCGGCCACGTCGCGGGGCGCGTTGCCCTGGTTGATACAGCGGTTGTAGTGTGCGAAGATGGCGGGAATGTTGACGCCGTAGGGGCACGGCATGCAGTACTTGCAGTCGGTGCAGGGCACATTGTCGTTGAGAAGAATCTCCTGTGCGCATGCCATTAGAAAATCGTGCTCTTCGGCGTCGACCGGCTCGAGAGGAGAATAGGTGTCGAGGTTCTCGCGAAGGTGGTCGATATAAGTCATTCCCGAAAGCACGGTGAGTATACCGGGCTGGGAAGCTGCAAAACGGAATGCCCATGCGGCGGCCGAATCGTCGGGGCGACGCTCCTTCATCTTTGCCATGACGGGTGCGGGGACGGATGCGAGACGACCTCCGAGCAAAGGCTCCATGACCACTGCGGGAATGCCGCGGCGCTCCAGCTCGGCATAAAGATATGAAGAATTTGTATTGTCGCGGCTGAGGTCCTTGGCGTGGAGCCAGTCGAGATAGTTGTGCTGTATCTGTACGAAATCCCAATGTATTTCACCGCGATCCATCATTTGCAGCATGGTGTCGAACACCTCTATGTCGCCATGATAGGAAAAGCCGAGGTTGCGGATACGGCCCACGTCTTTCTGCTCTTTGAGATAGTCGAGAATGCCGTTTTCCTCATAGCGGTGACGATAAGCTTCCATTCCACCGATTCCGATGGCGTGGAGGAGGAGGTAGTCGACATAGTCGGTGCGGAGATTTTGGAGCGAGCGCTCGAACATGGCTATCGACTCCTCGCGCGGCCATGTGCTCTCGGCGAAGTTGGAGAGCTTGGTGGCGATGAAGTAGCTGTGACGCGGATGGCGGCTGAGGGCAATGCCCATTGCGGCCTCGGAATTGCCCTTGCAGTAGGCGGGGGAGGTGTCGAAATAATTGACGCCGCCTTCGAGAGCGAGGTCGACGGAGCGGTTTACGGCTTCCTGGTCGATGGTGTCGTCGTCGGTACCGTTTGCGATGCCGAGGGTTGGGAGGCGCATACAGCCGTAGCCGAGAACCGACACTTCGTCGCCAGTGGAAGGATTGCGGCGAAGGGTCATGGAGCGGGGAGCGTCGTCGTCGCTGTCGGAAGCCGAGGAGCAGGCGCCGACTGCCGCTCCGGCAGCCATGATGCCGAGGTTGCGGAGAAAACGGCGGCGGGATATATCAGTGGATTGATGTTTCATCGTGTACAAATTAGACGGTACGGTGCTGTTCGAGACCATCGACATAGATGGCTGCATGCTTGGCGGATAGCTGTCCGGCGGCGCCCGAGGGGCAGTGGTATTCGCACGAACCGCAACCTATGCAGGCCTCGGCGTCGACGGTGGGGCGCATATTGCCGGTAGCGGCGTCGCGCACCATGTGTACGGCATGCACGGGGCAGCGCGAGGCACAGTTGCCGCATGTCTGGCCGTAGGCGGCAGAGATACAGATGGATGTGTCGACGACGGCCGTGCCTATTTTGACGGCCGACTTCTGCGGGGGGTCGAGAGCGATGATGGCGCCGGTGGGACACACCTCGGAGCAGCGCACACATTCGTGGCGGCAGAAGCCGTCGGTGAACACCATGACGGGCTGCATGAAGCCGTCGGGGCTTGTAGAGGGGCGCAATACGCCCGAGGGGCATGCCGATATGCAGAGCTGGCAGGCGGTGCAGTGCGAGCGCAGGTGCCGTAGGCTCACCGCACCCGGGGGTACGGCAGGAGCGGCGTCGGACCGGCGATTTTTCTGTTTGAGAGGGGCGAGGCCGCCGTCGGTCACCTTGTCGGCGGCAAGTGCCGCACCGGTTCCGGCAAGGAGTGCCACACCGCCTATGAAGGCGCGACGGCCGGCGTCGGGCACGGGCTGCCCGGCAGACTCCTTCCTACGGCGCGGACGCAGGGAATAGGAAATGGCATGCTGCGAGCAGTTGCCTATGCAGTCCATACAGGCAACGCATCGCGAGTAGTCGATTGCGTGGTTCTTGGTGTCGATGCACTGCGCCTTGCAATGGCGTCCGCAGCTGCCGCAGGAATTGCATTTGCTGAGGTCGATGCGGGGTTTGAGGAGCGAGAAGCGGGAGAGGAAGCCCAGGAGAGTGCCCACGGGACATACGGTGTTGCAGTAGGCGCGGCCCGAGCGCCAAGCCATGACCACTACTATTATGAGCTGCGCGGCGGCGACTATTGCCACAGCCCATGCCCAGGAGATGCCTGCTGCGGGGACAGCATCGAAAAGGTATACATCATGCGCGGCGGCAGCATCGGCCACGACAGCCGCACCGGCACGCACTGCCGGGACGGCCGAGGACGCAGTAATGCGGCCGAAGATGCTGTACGGGTCGAGCAGGCCGGCGAACGAGGCGGGAAGGAGTGATGCGAGACCACCGGCGAGAAGGAGGACGAATGCGACTAAGAAACCGTAGCGCAAGGCTTTGCGTTCCTTGGCAAAACGGAAGAGCCCCGGGCGTCGACGGCGCTTGGGAGCGGTGATGCGGCGCAGCCATATCACGAAGTCCTGTGCAATGCCGAGGGGACAGAGCACCGAGCAATATGCGCGTCCAAGCAGAAGAGTGGCTGCGACGATGACGACGAGCGCCGCCACATTCAGCGCGAGTAAAGCCGGAACGAGCTGGTATTTAGGAAGAAAAGCAAGCCACCGGGCAGCCGTGCCCGTAAAGTCGACAAAGACGAGGCTTATAGCCGCGAAAACCAACAAGGCGAGAATGATGCGAAGTGTTCGAAGCATATTCTGAAAGTGGAGCTGAATGACAATAGGCACAGACCTGCACCCCTCTAAGATATAAAGGGACGACGGAAGAGAGGAGAACTACCTCTTAAAGAATGAAAATGAAGAGCACCATAAGAAGTATGGTGGCGAGGCTTTTCTTCCT